>JAQXMV010000221.1 GCA_029013165.1 Oscillospiraceae bacterium
CGTGTCTTTCCAGTCCGAAGCGCCGAAAAGACACGAAAAGTCACTCTTTCGGGCGGTTGAGGATTTGTATGTGTCACCCTAACACCTATCGCTCGAAGAAAACGGCATCGGCCATCATTTCTCGGCAGTCTCCAGCTTGTCGAAAAATACTTTTTCGACAAGCTGCCTGCGCGCCATGAGGCACGCAGGCTGATATGGCAAGGAAACAGAAAGGAAAAATCCACCGTGACAGAAAAAGAAAAAATCCACACCGGCGATATCTATGACCCTTGCGGCGATGAGATCATGTCTGAACAGCTTTCTTATCTCGAAAAGCTCTATGACTATAACGCTACAAGGCCCACCGAGCAGGCCAAACGCGCCACTATGCTGAAAGAGATGCTCGCCGAAATCGGTGAGGACTGCTATATCGAGCCGCCGCTTCATTCCAACTGGGGCGGTCACCATGTCCATTTCGGAAATGCGGTCTATGCCAATTTCGGTCTGACTCTCGTGGACGACACCCATATCTATGTGGGAGACAATACCATGTTCGGGCCCAACTGTGTCATTGCCACAGCCGGACACCCTGTTCTGCCGGAACTGCGGGAAAAAGCCTATCAGTTCAATATGCCCGTTCATATCGGGAGAAACTGCTGGCTGGGCGCCGGCGTCATTGTCCTGCCCGGTGTGACAATCGGCGACAACAGCGTCATCGGCGCCGGCAGCGTGGTGACAAAGGACATTCCCGCCAATGTGGTAGCTGTCGGCAATCCCTGCCGGGTGCTCCGGGAAATCGGAGAGCGCGACAGAGAGATCTACTTCCGGGACAGAAAAATCGACTGGGACACGATCAAAGGATAAACGAGACGCAGTCCCGACAATCAATTTTTCTTATAAAAATTACGCGACACGGCCATGAAACCGTGTCGCTACTATTTTTATTCTTGTTTCAGAGCGCCTGAAAGCACTTCGATCATTTCTTTCATGGTTTCCAGAGGACTTTTGGCTCCGAGCTTAAAGACAATATAGGGCTGAGCCGAGGTAGCCTTGATCATTCCGCGGCTGCCGAGACTCTGAGCCACGGCGATGAGCTTTTCCGGTGCCACGCCGTTCAGGCGGGCGATGATATTGCTGCCCTCCTGCTTAATCTCATAGATGCCCAGTCTGGCCGCATAGGCTCTGAGTAGAGCCACATCAACCAGTCCCTTGACCGATGCCGGCGGTTCTCCGAAGCGATCAATAAACTCGTCCATGACATCCATGGCGTCCTCGCCGTTTTGTATCTGCGCGATGCGCTTATACATAAAGATGCGGTTTTTCACCGAGTCGATGTAATCCTCCGGGATGTGGGCGTCCACATTGACATCCACCACACACTCCTTGGTTTCCTCCACAGGCTCGCCGGTTCTCTCCTCCTCAATGGCTTCGCCGAGGAGGCGAAGATACATCTCATAACCCACAGCCTCCATGTGTCCGTGCTGATTGGCGCCGAGGATATTGCCTGCGCCCCTGATCTCAAGGTCGCGCTGAGCAATGTGGAAACCGGCTCCGAACTCCGTAAATTCACGGATCGCCGAAAGGCGTTTCTGAGATATTTCCGGCAAAGCCTTGTTGCCGTTATAGGTGAAATAGGCAAAGGCTCTGCGCTGACTTCGGCCCACTCTGCCGCGGATCTGATGAAGCTGAGCCAGACCAAGCCGGTCGGCGTCCTCGATGATCAGCGTGTTGGCGTTGGGCACATCGACACCGGTTTCAATGATGGTGGTGCAGACGAGAATGTCGATTTCATTCTCTAAGAGTCTGCGCCAGACCTCGCTGAGCTCTTCCTCGCTCATTTTGCCATGGCCGATACCGATTCTCGCGTCGGGCAGAAACTCCTTGATCTTTCTCGCCGTGGCTTCAATGGTGTCCACGCGGTTGTGCAGATAATAGACCTGTCCGCCGCGGCGAAGCTCTCTTTCCATGGCGGCGGCAAGCACCGCCATATCATGGGCGATGACATAGGTCTGGACCGGGTGTCTGCCCACCGGAGGGATCTCCAGCACGGACATATCCCGTATTCCCGTCATGGCCATATTCAGCGTTCGGGGAATGGGCGTTGCCGAAAGGGTGAGAACATCCACCAGGGGGAATTTTTCTTTCAGCTTCTCTTTCTGTGCCACGCCGAAACGCTGTTCCTCGTCCACAATGAGCAGTCCGAGATCCCGGAACTCCACATTTTTGGCGATGAGCGAATGGGTGCCGACGATGATGTCAATACTGCCGCGCTTGAGGGCCTTTTTGATCTTTGCCTTTTCCGTCTGGGTGCGGAAACGGGAGATCATGTCGATTTCCACGGGGAAGCCGTCAAAGCGCTTCTTGATGGTCTGAAAGTGCTGAAAGGCAAGGATCGTCGTGGGCACCAGAATGGCACACTGTTTGCCGTCGGCCACGCACTTGAAAGCGGCGCGCAGGGCCACCTCGGTCTTGCCGAAGCCCACATCGCCGCACAGAAGCCTATCCATAGGCGCCGGGCGCTCCATGTCTCGCTTGATCTCGTTGACCGCTTCCAGCTGATCATCGGTTTCCTCATATTCAAAGCGCCGTTCAAAATCGCTCTGCATATCCATATCCGGTGAAAAGGCATAGCCTTTGCTGTTGATTCTGGCACTGTAGATTTTCGTCAGCTGTTCGGCCATATCCCTGACGGCAGCCTTGACTCTCGTCTGGGTCTTTTTCCATTCGTCGGTGCCCAGCTTATTGAGCTTGATAGGCTTGTCCGTCTGCCGGGGAGAAACATACTTGGAAATGAGATCCAGCTGTGTAACGGGCAGATAGAGGACATCGGTGCCCCGATAGTTGATCTTGATAAAATCCTTGATGGTTCCGCCCATTTTCATGGTCTGAATCCCGTCAAAAACGCCGATGCCGTAAACGGCGTGGACGATATAATCCCCCTTGGATATCTCCTCGAGAGAAGTGATGCCGCGTCCGGTCTTGAATTTTTTCTTGGCCTCTTTTTTCGGGGCGGTCTCTCCCCTGCCGTAGGTAAAGAGAATAAACTTCAGGGCGTTATATTCAAAGCCGGAGCTGAGCTTTCCGGCAAGCACCGTGACGGTGTGCTTGGGAAATTCCCCCGGCACCACCGGGAAATACCGCGCCTTGACGCCGTCGCTCTCCAAATCAAAAGCGAGCTCCGAGGCGCTTTTGGCAGTGCCTGCCATCACAACGGCAGTATAGCCGCTTTCTAAAGCCGGGAGCAGATCTTCCCGAAGCACGGAAAGAGTGCCGTCCCAGCGGGAAAGCTGCTGAGCCGTCACGCTGACCAGCTCCCTGACCGGCACATCGAAAGAGCCTCTTGTCAGGTTGTCGGCAAAAATGGCTCCGCACTTTTCATATTGCTCGAGAAAATCATTCCAGGAAAGAGAGTAGCGGTCCAGGCCCTTGGCCAGATAGCCCTCCTCAAACATGGTACGGATATCCTCAAAGAGAAGCTGATGGGCGCTGGTGAACTTCTGCTTGACCAGCGCGCTTTCGCAGACGAAGAGCAGACCGTCGCCGAGGTAATCGAAAATCGAGTGCAACTCATCATAGGCTAAGGAGAGATATTTATCTGCCGAGCTGATGTGCAGGAAGTGCTCCAGCCGGTCAATATCCTGCTCAATGGAAGCCTTGACCTTCACCGAGCCTTTTCCCTTGACCGTGAGACGAAAAGCCTCCAGTCGCTTTTTCATCTCCTCGGGGCTGTCGAAAAGCACCTCCGAGGAGGGCGTGATCTTGACAAAATCAAGCATTTCCGTTCGGCGCTGGGTATCCAGATCGAAATAGGAAACCGAATCAACGGTATCCCCCCAGAACTCGATTCTCACGGGATATTCCGAACCGGGAGGAAAGATGTCGAGGATACCGCCGCGAATGGAAAACTGACCGGCGCCGCCAACCTGATCGGCGCGCACATAGCCTGCACTGAGAAGGGTACGGATAATGGTATGCTGGGACAGCTCTTCGCCGCTTTTGATATGCAGGGTGCGTTTTTTCAGCTCAGAAAGCGGCAGTGTCAGCTGCATAGCCGCCTCACCGGAGGCTAAAATGAACTGATAATCCCCGTCGATCATTCGTGAAAGAACACCGATTCTTCGCTGTTCAAACTCTTTTGACTGACTTTCGGCACCGCGGAAATTATAGTCTCTGGCGGGATAAACATAGGCGCCGCCGCAAAAGGTATTCAGATCGTCACACAGCTTGGTGGCGGAGCCCTCATCGGGACATATGATCAGGCATTTTTTCTTCATCTCCGAGCATAAAGCGGAGATATAGTGGGCCTTGTGTACCGGTGTGAGACCGATAATCCCCATGGGTGTTTTCCCGGACTGAAGCGCACTGACAATGCTCATAAATTCCGGCGAATTTTTGATAACGGCGGAAAAGGCTGACACTTTATCATCTCCTTGCTTTTTTGCTGAGATTAACATTATATTACAAAACCACGGCAAAATAAATAGTTTCGTGGCAAAAAAATAAGGCTGTCCGAAAAAAGACAGCGAGAGAAATAAACAAATAGTGATGGTGACAAACAAAGTCAAAGAAACAAGAAACCACTCCGAAAAGGAGTGGCTTCATTGATTTAAACTCATTTGTTAATCCTTAGGGTCTTACCAACTTATTTGTTGTTGATGATTTCCTTTACGATTGCATAGAGCTTGTCAAAGAAAGCAACGATAGCTGCCCAGTTCTCCTTGATGAAATCCATGATCATGCGTCCTCCTTTTAAGATTAACTCTTGGGGATAACCCCCTTTGTTGCCTACATTATATAACGAGCTTATCAGATTGTCAATAGTTAATTAAAAAAAAATTCATTTTTATGGGAAATTTTTTTAAAGATTGCCCGAAATGAAGCAAACAAGAAAAGCAGGCGCCTCAGGGACACCTGCTTTTTCGCTCAATCATAAATGATTATGCACCGATCAGTTTGAGAAGAAGGTCGATAGCCATCTTAATGAGCTCGAAAATGCCTACTGCTACGCTCTCTGTCATTGTAACTTACCTCCTTTTATCCCGCCATCGGCGTTTGTTATTGTTGGTATTATAATGCAATTCCCGTTATCTGTCAATAAATTGTGAATAATTTTAATTATTTCTTATTGTTAATACACAAACGGAAAAGCCGCCCTTATTAGGGCGGCTTTCTCATTTTAAAATTTCAAATTTTAAAACAATGAGATGCAATTATGCATTAGCAGTTGTGCTTGCTTCTTCTTCTGCCTTGAGAATGAGAGCCTTAAGAGCTGCATAGATCTTGTCGAAGAGAGCAACGATCTCATTCCAGTACTTTACAACAAATGCCTTGAAATCCATTGTGATATCCTCCTATTTTTAGATTAGCGGAAACTATTGCCTCCAACTTGATTTTATTATATATCGCTTTTTAATGTTTGTCAATATTTAATTCAAAAAATATTCAATTTTTATTTCAACTTTTTTTAACTTCTCACCAAACTGCTCAAAATTCTTTTTTTGCGCGCCCGAAAGCTGTCAATTTCTCAAATCCGCAAAAGATTTGCCTATGCCGTGAACGGCTGAAAATATTAAGAAAAATTAAGAACCGTGGGATTTCTTCTTTTGGTTGCGCAATGGCTGCAACATTTCCCTTTGTCGGCGGTTATGACGGGAGGCAAACCCCAACACACCAACATGAAAGGAGAAACGCACATGAGCGATTTGACATCAAAGGAGACCCTTTTCTGCACCTACTGCTCCCTGGGGAACGCCCCGCGAGAGGCGGCGGCCAAGTCCGGCTATCTTTTTCCCGAAAGAGCAGCGGTGAAACTGCTCAGAAAAAAAGAGATCGCATCAGAAATAGACAGGCTCACACAGCAGAGAGAGAACACCGATTTAAAAATAGCAATGGGCTATTACAGACTGGCTTTCGGCTGCATCAGCGACGCGGTCAATCTGATGTTCTGCGACGAGCTCTCAACTGAGCAGATTGAAAAGATGGACCTTTTCAACATCTCTGAAATCAAGCGAAAAAAGGGCGGCGATATCGAAATCAAATTTTTTGACCGACTGAAAGCCCTGGAGAAGCTCGAGTCCCTCAGCACAGCAGACGGCGGCGAGGAAAGCTCCCTTTACGCCGCCATCGAGAAAGGGGCGAAAGCTCTGCGTGAAGAAAGAGATGAATAAAAAAGGCTACACCACCTTTTCTCAGAAACAGCTCACTGTCCTGACCTGGTGGCATGAAGCCTCACCCTACCGAAATTATGACGCTTTGATCTGCGACGGCGCCGTCAGAAGCGGAAAAACCACCTGTATGTCCATTTCTTTCGTCGCATGGGCATTTTACCGCTTTCAGGATACCTCCTTTGCCATTTGCGGCAAAACCATAGCTTCCCTCAAGCGTAACATAGCTCTTCCCCTGATCTCTGCACTCAGGGAGCTTGGTTTTGAATGCAAAGAAAAGATGAGTCAGCATCTCATCGAGGTGTCCTTCGGCGGAAAAACCAACCGGTTTTATCTTTTCGGCGGACGGGACGAAAGCTCAGCCTCGCTCATTCAGGGCATGACCCTGGGCGGCGTTCTCCTTGACGAAGTGGCGCTGATGCCGCGTTCCTTTGTGGAGCAGGCGCTGGCGCGCTGCTCCCTGGAGGGATCCAAGTTCTGGTTCAACTGCAATCCGGAAAACCCGATGCACTGGTTCTATGAGGAATGGATCCAAAAGGCAGAGGAAAAGAACTGCCTGTATCTGCACTTCCTGATGAAAGACAATCCCTCCCTGGGCAGTGACATCATCAGGCGCTATGAAAATCTTTACAGCGGCACCTTTTATGAAAGGTTCATTCTCGGCAAATGGGTCGCCGTTGACGGGCTGGTCTATCCGGAAGTAGCCTCGGGGAAATATATCGAAAAGCCTCCCTGCCTGTCCTTTGACAAGCACTATATTTCCTGCGACTACGGCACGGTGAACCCCACCTCCATGGGGCTGTGGGGACTGACCGGCGGCCTGTGGTACCGCTTTGACGAGTTTTATTATTCCTCCCGTCAGCAGGGGCGCCAGCTCACTGACGAGGAATATTATGCCCATCTTGAGGACTTCGCCGCCGGCAGAGCCATCGAGGCGGTCATCATCGACCCCTCGGCGGCCTCCTTCATCGCGTGTATCCGACGCCACGGGAAGTTTCGCGTGATACCGGCAAAAAACGATGTGACAGACGGTATCCGCAAGGTTCACGAAGCCTTTAAGCAGGGGAGAATCCTCATCTCCCCTGTCTGCAAAGACTCCATCAAGGAATTTTCCCTTTACCGCTGGGATCAGGGTGCCGCCAAGGACACCCCAAAAAAAGAAAACGATCACGCCATGGACGAGATCCGCTATTTCGTTTCCAGCGTTCTGTCACAGGAAAAAGACGGCTTCTTTGTTCTCTCGGCAGAGAGGTCGCCCTAATCAACGGAAAGAAAGGAGAAAATTTTGGCTATCAGAAAACAGAAAAAAGAGAAAGGTCAGGCCGATGTGGTCGCCGTACCACAGACGGAAAAAAGCGGTCACCCCTTTGCGTCTCTGCGCGGCTATCACCCTGCCGCGGACTATGACATAGCTCTTTATAAAAGTCTGCGGGAAGCGGTGCCCATCATCGACGCGGCGATTATGAAAATCGTCCGGCTTCTCGGAACCTTCAGCATAAGCTGCGAGAACGAAAAAGTCCAGGCAGCCCTGAGGGATTTCCTCTCATCGGTAAAGGTCGGCGGTACCCGTCAGGGCATAGACGCCTTTCTCTCCACCTATTTTGAGCAGCTTCTGACCTGCGGCACGGCTCTGGGAGAGATCGTCACCGACGGCAGAGAGATCACCCACCTTTTCAACGGCGATCTCAGAAGCGTCCGCCTGAGTGAAGGCGCTTCGCCGCTGGAGATCACTGTCAACGCCGACAGCGGCAACGGCAAGTTCTATCCGGTGAAATATCCGTCATTAGTGCTTTTGTGCGTGCACAATCCGGAGCCGGGAAAAATCTACGGCACCTCGATCCTCAAGGGTCTGCCCTTTGTCAGCGATATTCTGCTGACGATCTATAACACCATCGGCGTGAACTGGGAACGAGTGGGCAATGTCCGTTTTGCCGTGACATACAAACCGCAAAATGACGCCGTTGACAAGGCCTACGCCAAGGAACGGGCCATGCAGGTGGCCTCGGAATGGTCCCGTACCATGCATGACGGCTCGGCCGTGCGCGATTTTGTGGCCGTGGGAGATGTGAGCATCAAGGCCATCGGTGCCGACAATCAGATTCTTGACAGCGATGTGCCGGTCAGAGAAATGCTCGAGCAGATCATCGCCAAGCTGGGCATACCGCCCTTTCTGCTGGGACTGAGCTGGTCAACCACCGAGCGCATGAGCCATCAGCAGGCTGATATCCTCACCAGTGAAATCGACGCCTACCGCCGCGAGGTCACACCCACCGTCAGAAAGATCTGCGATCTCTGGCTGCGGTTGAACGGTATCAGCTGCGATTACACCGTTGACTGGGAGGACATCACCCTGCAGGATATCACCGAGCTTTCCCAGAGCCGGTATTACGACGCACAGTCACAGCAAATTCTCAGCCAAATCGGAGGTGAAAGCCATGAACAGTGACATGTCAGCAGAAAAGGAGCTGGAGCTGATCAACGCCTATGCCAGAAGCCCGATGACAAGCGAACAGCTTTACGCCTTTACCGTCACCCTCTGCGACAACGAGGTTGACCGGGACTTCGAGTGCTTCACACCCGAGGCACTGGAGAAAATGAAAGATCTCTTTCTCGGCAAGACGGGAATTTCCGACCACAGCATGCGCTCACGCGATCAGGCGGCGCGGATTTATCACTGCTTTCTGCAAAGCGATCCCACAAGGAAAACCGCCTCAGGCGAAGCCTATACGGCTCTCAAGGCCAAGGCTTATATGGTCCGGACGCCGGGCAACAGCGATCTCATTGCCGAGATTGAGGCCGGCATCAAAAAGGAAGTCAGCGTCAGCTGCTCCATGAATACCGTCACCTGCTCCGTCTGCGGCAAAAACATGAGAACCCATTCCTGCCAGCACATCAAGGGCAAAACCTACAAAGGCAAGCTCTGCTACGGTATACTTTCAGAGCCTACAGACGCCTATGAGTGGTCCTTTGTGGCCGTTCCGGCACAAAGGAACGCAGGCGTCACCAAATCATTCCAAAGCAAGGAGGAAACCGATCTGAACACCGCCATTGATATGATCAAATCCATCAAAGAGGACACCCTCATCACCGGTCAGCAGGCCGCCGCCATTGCTGACTACATCGCGGAGCTGGAAAAGCTCGGCGAGCAGGCGGCCTGCTATAAAAACCATCTGCTCGAGGATATCGCCCGCTTTTCCCTGATCATCATGCCCAAGGTCAGCGCGAAATGCTTCACCGCAGGCTGTGAGGCCATGGATATCGACACCCTGAAGAAATTCCGTGACGACATGGAAAATCAGGCAAGAGAAATCCTGCCGCCTCAGACCCAGCTCAGAACCCCTATCCAGAACAGAACATCCGACAACAGAGATTTTATTATCTGATTTTAAGGAGGAAATTTTACCATGACATTTGACAACATCAGACTTGAAAAAGGCCTTTATGCCACAGGAAAGAGCTTCACACAGGCTCTGGAGGAAATCGACCCCAGCGAAAACTATGCCGGCACCGATCTGGAAGGCCTCGACGCCTATCAGCGTCAGCTCAAACGCTTCGGTATCAAGGTCAGCGGCAAGAACAGCGATCCCATTGAAAAGTTCTTTTGCACCTCTGACTCGGCCGCACTTTTCCCGGAATATGTGGCAAGAGCCGTGGCGCAGGGCATCGAGGAGGCCGACCTCGTCTCCAAAATCGTCGCCACGACCACCACGATTAACGGTCTTGACTACCGTGCTATCGCTCCCGACAGCACAGCCGGCACCTTCGGCACCGTCAACGAGGGCGCGGCTATACCGGAGACAAAGATCCTCACACAGAACAACCTCGTCACCCTCCACAAGCGCGGCAGAATCCTCTGTGCCTCCTATGAAGCGATCCGCTATCAGCGCCTCGATGTTTTCACCGTCGCCCTCAAGCAGATCGGCGCCACCATCGCAAGAGCCCAGCTCAGCGACGCGGTAAATGTTCTCATCAACGGAGACGGAAACAGCAACGCTGCCGAAGGTTCCACCGTTGCATCAAGCGGAACGCTGACCTACAACGACCTCATTGATTTCTGGAACGGCTTTACCCCCTATTCCCTGACGACCATCATCGCCTCCCCGGATATGCTGGCCAAAACCCTCAAGCTCTCGGAATTCAGAGATGTCTACACCGGTCTCGGTCTCCATTCCACCGGCAAGCTGGCAACGCCCTTCGGTGCCGAGCTTTACAAGAGTCCGGCCGTCACAGAGGGCACCATCATCGGCCTCGACAGAAGCTGCGCCCTGGAAATGGTGCAGGCCTGCCCTGTGACCACGGAGTATGACAAGCTCATCGACAGACAGCTGGAAAGAGCAGCCATCACTTCCCTGACCGGCTTCTCCAAAATCTTCGCCGGCGCCACCAAGACCCTCGCTCTCGCGGCAGGAGCCTGATGAGCCATGATCTCGGTAAGTGATGTTTATGCCCTGCTTCGTTCCTATGAGAGCCTGAAAGAATGCTCCGGTGATGAGCTGATGCCCTGCTGTGAAAGAGGTCTTGCCTGGGTTCAGGCAAGACTCAAGCCCGGCACCGACGAGGACGATCCCCTCATCGGCCTGACGGCGGCGGCCATGGCCGATTTCTACTATTACATCAGGCGTCTGAGCGAAACGGATTTATATGAGAATTACAGAGCCGGCGACATTACCATCGGAAGAGATCCTGAAAAGGAGCTGAAGCTGGCTCTTCAAAGACGCTCCCTTGCCATTGCCGAAGCACAGCCGATATTAGAGGACGGAGGGTTCTGTTTCTGTGGAAGCTAATTATATCACCAACCATCTCTTTGACAAGCTGGGTGTGGAAATGCGAATCGAAAAAGAGGAGACGGTCTGCCGCTTTTGCGCATTTCTCCAGCCACTGAGATATAAAAACAAGATTTACCTCAGCGGCGTACCCACGGAACTCGGCTATGACGGAATGAACAAATATCTGCTCATGTGCGATCCGAGGGTCGATTTCAGCGAAATCGACGGCATAACCTGCCGTCTGATATTGGGCGAAAACGCCTACGGCGTGGATCACTGTGAAACCATCTACGGCGGAAAAAAGCCCCGCTATATATGGGCGATCGTACACAGGGAGGGATAAAGAATGCAGTATTCGACCAGTCTGATCACCCAGCTCATCGCTTTCATCGAAGAAAACGAAGTTCTCGCCGCAACAGGCAAAGCCATCCGGGCCTATGACGCGGCGGATCTGCCCGTGCCCATCAACGAGACCTACTACTCCTTTTCCTGTGCAGAAAATGCGGTGACCTATTCCACCGATGACGCAGGAAACACCCTGGAGCACAACAAGATCACCATTCGTATCAACTGCTTTTCTCCCCTGAAAAAAAGCGCCCACACCGCCCACAACATGACGGAAGCGCTTCTTGCCCGTCTGGGAGAAAACTTCCGTGACCATGCTGTCGGCTTTGAGATCGGCGACACGCAGTTTGACGATGATGTGAAAGCCTACAAGGTGACGGGACTGCTATACTTTGCCTATGAAAGTGCACTGAGCTGACAAAACAGGGACTGTTCCAAAACGCGGAACAGTCCCTGTTATATTCTTATCAGATTGCATTCATATTAATAGTGATTCACACCGCACTTGCAGACTCGGTTAATTCCAAAAATCTTATTGAGGAAGTTGGTGATCTTCCAGAAGAAGCCTACAATACCGCCCTTGTGGCAACGGTGGTCACACTTTGTCGCTTCTTCCCACTGGGCAAAAAGCACGGTCGTTTTACCGTTCAATGTAATGGAATCACCGACAGCATAAGAGGTGCCCGAGCCGTCCTTTTCCGTGTTCCAGCCGACCAACGCATGGCCATTCGGAGAAGTAATCACATTTCCTTTAATGTCAATCCCTTTTACCGTTACCGCTTCTCCGATCAAAGCAATTTCATTATTGAACACATTACCTGTACCACCGTTTGCATCATAATAAAGCATTGCACTTTCACTGCTGAAGCCCTTGTTAAGTGCCTTCTGTCTCGCAGTGACAAAATTTTTGATAACCTGTGTACTTTCATGATACGCAACGAGCTTGTCGTCATATTGGGAAGCGTCATTAAATTTATCCCAGCGATAAGCATCCATCACGGCAGATGCACTGATGGTATCTTTCAGCTTCTCGACAGCGCTTACATTTTTCTCACTGTCAAAATCCACTGACATCTCAGTCCATTTTTCCGAAACAAGTGCTCTGAAATCCTCATGCTTATAAAGCTGAGCAAAAACTGTCGGGATCTGATGGACACTGTCTTCAAATTCCGGCGCATAATGCACCGTATTGGCCCACCATATATTCGGATTGTTGATATTTACGCCAAAGCGCTGAAAATTATCTCCCAGTGCATGGTCAAAATCCCATGCCGGCGAAGCAAATATTTTGTCCGAATCGGCGTCTTTATAGAAATAACAGCTTGAATCGCCGGCATCGAGGTTCATGGTAAATTCCTGAAGAATATACATTTTTACCAAGGACTCCATATCGAAGTATTCGCTATAATGCTTTCCGAGCGCATTATAGCCGGTTTCGGAATAAATCGCATCTTCCGCCTCACACATAAATGAGCTTATGTATTCCACTTCTGCCTGTGACGCATATTCGGGACTTTTCAACACAATATTTTGACCCTGATTCGTGACAAAACCGCTAATTTCCTGACTGTAACGCTTCGAGAAATCAAACTCCATCAGATAACCACCGGTTATGTTTTCCGGATTATTGGGAATGTTTACCCACATCATACTGCCGAGCTCAGTTGCCGAGGGAACTGAGCCGCCTACACCGGTGCCGCCGCGTAAACAGTCTTCAATTTCGATGTCGGGATTGGCCTCTTCGTTGGCATCGTCAAGATCATTGATGTCAACACGCTCCGAGCCAACTTCAACGCTTTCACAGACCAGATAGTTGCCCATATAGTTTCCGTTGATATAAAGATCCACAGGCTGAATTTCGGAAGTATAGGGAAGACCGATTTCATCGGCAAGACCAAGGGCAAAGGTATTCCTGATCAGTGACGGATCATAAGCCGAAGCAAGAAGTGTCCACTTTTTTGCTTTGCCCATACTGAAAAGGTCTGTTTTTTTGTCGAATTTAATATTGTAGGGCTTTTTTTTGGCATCCCATGTTGCATTACCCCTGCCTTTGATCTGCTTGATTTCTTTGTCAACAGTCACCTCACCGTTTTCGACGATTTTTATGGCACCGGCTTCTTTATTATCCTTGCTTGCATGAATATAATCAAGGCTTCCTGATTCGGTGGTAATATATACGGACGGGATTTCAGCAGAACGCATTACATAAAGTGAATAGCTTTTGATTCCCACCGTCAGTTTATATGAACCGGATTTTGAAAAAACATCTGTTTTTTCGCCGCTGACCAGTTTCCTTGTTCCGACATAAACATCGTCACTTGCCTGATACCATACGGTTAACGAACTGAGATCAGCGTCTGCCGGTAGAAACATATAATACTTTCCGTCGCTTCCCTTGTACCAGTTTACACTGTCAATTGAATTTTCGTCGTTGCCGTAAGCATTGATTTTAAAAGATGAAATGGAGCCGACAGCTGCCGCCGAAGACACGGTAAACATGGATATCATCATCATCAAAGACAGAATAACGCACAAGATTTTTTTGTTAAGTTTCATAAAGTCATCTCCTGTAAATAATTTCCTTACATTAAATGTATACCTCTTATCAAAATTTGTCAATATCTTTTCAACAAACTGTTAATTTTTGTCTAATTTGTTTATATTATTAACACAAGGACTGTTCCAAACAACGGAACAGCCCTTTTATGCTATTTACAGAATAATTCAGCAACTACTCACGCTTCATTGGTGGCCACAATATCCGCACCGGTGTCACAGATATTGCAGATGATCACATCACCCATTCTCACGGGCGCGTCCACCACCTCGTTGTTGATCACTTTCATGCAGTCGAACATCTTGCCTTTCGGGATCGGCACACTGGTTTTGACGGGAACAACCGCCAGCTTACCGCCGTTGACCTTTACTGTTGAGGTCAGCATACGCACCGGGTTGGTACATTCGTCCTCGGCATATTTTTTCCCTCTGGGGCAGGTGTTTCCCGTCACGGAAATGACCTCACCTTTTTCAGAAAGCTCCACACTGAGCATACAGCCCAAAGGGCAGGAAACACAAATCAGATCTTTTTTCATGGCTTTATTCCTCCACCCTGACAGTAATATCCCGGCGTTCTGCTGCTCTGATGTCATCGAGCTTGATGGTTACACTTTCCATCTCGCCGGGCGCCAGCTTTCTCTTCTTTTTGGAATAGATAACCTGATCACCGGCACGCACCACGATCTTTTTGTCGCGGAAAACATCGGTCACACGGAAATAAATATTGACATCCTTATCGGTGCCGCAGTTAATATTCTGAGGCACCACATAGCGTACGCCCTCTTCTGCCCGGACATGGATACATTTTCCGCTGCGGTTGCGTGCCTTGGACTTGCTCTTGATGTATTTCGCCGCACCTTCGCCGGCGATCTGACTTTCCAGGGTCACATAATCCACCAGATCGTGCACCTGCAGCACATTGCCGCAGGCAAAAATACCGGGACGGCTGGTCTGACGGTATTCGTCCACTACGGCGCCTCCGGTCACGGGGTCGATGATAATACCGGCCATTCTTGTCAGCTCATTTTCCGGGATCAGACCTACGGAAAGCAGGAGGGTATCGCACTCTACGAACTGCTCCGTACCGGGTATCGGTCTGCGGTTTTCATCGACACTGGCGATGGTCACACCCTCAAGTCTCTCGATGCCGTGAGTCTTGATGACCGTGCAGGAGAGCTTCAGCGGTATGCCCAGATCGTCAAGGC
Source organism: Oscillospiraceae bacterium (assembly GCA_029013165.1). Classification (GTDB taxonomy): domain Bacteria; phylum Bacillota; class Clostridia; order Oscillospirales; family Acutalibacteraceae; genus UBA6857. Next base: position 15,016 of record JAQXMV010000221.1, read on the forward strand.
ACTGGACAATATTTCTTGTCAGTCCGCCGGAATAGGGCATAAGCTCACAGACCATTTCCACCTTGGCTCCCTCGAGGGTCATACGCCTTGCCATGATGAGGCCGATATCGCCGGAGCCGAGAATCAGAATCTTTTTTCCCGGCATATAGCCGTCAATGTTAATATATTTCTGGGCCGTGCCGGCGGTCATAATGCCCGAGGCACGGGAACCGGGAATATCCAGAGCGCCTCTGGGTCTTTCGCGGCAACCCATGGCCAGGATTATAGCCGTGGCACCGATCTGAAGCAGTCCGTCGGTATTGTTGGTGGCCACGATCACATTTCCCGGCAGAATATCCACCACCATAGTGTCCACCTTGACCTCGATATCCGTCTGTGTCACCTGCTCAATGAAGCGGTAGGCATATTCCGGGCCGGAAAGCTCCTGACCGAAATAATGCAGACCGAAGCCTGTATGTATGCACTGCTCCAGGATACCGCCCAGAGTGTCGGCTCTTTCGAGTATTATGATTTTTTCCACGCCACATTCCCGGGCTCTGAGTGCGGCCGCCATACCGGCGGGGCCGCCGCCGATAACGGCAAGATCATATTTCAGCATCCTATCCACCTCACTTCGTTTTGTTGAAAACTATTTTTGAACGGTTGCCGAACTTTGTGACCTGATTCATGGGAAGATCCAGCTCGCGGGCCAGGATCTCCACCACCTTGGAGCCGCAGAAGCCCGACTGACATCTTCCCATACCGGCTCTTGTTCTGCGCTTGACACCGTCCACATCTCTGGCGCCGCAGGGCGCCTTGATGGCGTCGATGATCTCGCCCTCGGTGATGCCCTCACAGCGGCAGATAATCCGTCCGTAGCGGCTGTCTTTTTTGATCAGCTCAGCTCTTTCCTGCAGCGTCAGCTCACTGACCCGCACCGGAGCAGCACGACGGGAGGCAAAATGCTCCTTGCGCTGATATTCCGGCGCCATCTCGCGGAAAATCTCACCCACATATCTTGCGATGGCCGGTGCGGCGGTGAGACCCGGCGACTCGATGCCGGCCACATTAATGAAGCGGTCATTTGCCTTGCTTCGTGCAATGACAAAGTCGCTGTTGTCTCCGTCGATATGAGCGCGCAGTCCCGCAAAGGAAGTGATAGCGTTTCTTGTTGTCAGACCGGGAATGACTTTTTTCATGGCTCCTTTCACGGCGTCAAGGCCCTCAATGGTGGTGTCCACATCCAGCTTCGAGTCGAAGTCAAGGTCGATGGCTGTGGGACCCATGAGCACATTGCCGTGAGCCGTGGGCGTGACAAGAATTCCCTTGCCCATGGAGGAGGGACACTGGAAAAGAACATGGTTGACCATCTTTTTCTCGGTTTTATCCAGCAGATAATATTCGCCCTTTCTCGGGATAATCTTAAAGGAATCGTCTCCGATCATTTTGGCGATCTGGTCGGCAAAAACGCCGGCGCAGTTGATCACATATTTTGCCTTGATAACGCCGGAGGCCGTGGAGAGGAAAAACATTTCGTTTTTGTATTCAATATCAAAAACGCCGCTGTTTCTCTTAACCCTTGCGCCGTTGACAATGGCGTTCTCCGTGGCGGCAATGGCCAGCTCATAGGGGCTGACGACGCCGGCCGTGGGGGCCCACAGGGCACCGACGGCCTCGGGACTGATGTAAGGCTCCATTTCCCGGAGCTGTTCCTGGCTGATGATCTCCATGTTCGGCACACCGTTGCTGAAGCCGCGCTCAAAGAGGGTCTCGAGTGTCTGCATATCGTCCCAGGAAAAAGCGATGACCAGAGAACCGATATTCTTGTAGGGTACTGAAAGTTTATTGCAGTAATACGCCATAAGGGAGGCGCCCTGCACATTGAGCTTGGCTTTGAGGGAACCGGTTTCCGCGTCAAAGCCTGCATGAACGATCGCGCTGTTGGCCTTGGAAGTGCCCATGGCGATATCGTTGCATTTTTCGAGCATGACCAGATTCAGATCCAGCTTGCTCAATTCCCGTGTGATCATGGCGCCGCAAACACCGGCGCCGATCACGGCAACATCGTATTGCATATTTTTTTCCTCCGTTTCTGTTTTTCGGCGCTTATGTCAAAGCCAACTCAAATTCTCCCTTTCAACAAAGCCAAAAGCAGAGGAACCCTCACGGTACGGAAATTTCTATTTACATTTGTCGGCTCTGCGGCCGGAAAATGGAATGAAAAACGCATACTGTGGTCGGTGTTCCTCTGCTCACCGCTTTTATCTTATCATTGTTTCTGTGAATAGTCAACAAAAACAATTCGATAAAATTGTACTTTTTAAGCTAAATGACAAAAGTCGCCGAAAAACGGCGACGAAAGGAAAAGATCGGTGAAAATAAGGGGCTGATTCTGTGCTTGCAGAACAGCCCCAAAATATTTGTCTTTTTACTTGGTGGTTCTTACCTTGAGTCCGTCAGAATAGGCGCCGTAAACGGTCTTGCCATCGACCTTCTGATAGGCACGAACCTTAAACTGATACAGCGTATTGGCCTTAAGACCTTTTGCCACAATCGAAGTGCCGGAGGTCACGCCAACCTTTGTCCAGTTCTTACCGTCGGTGGTTCTGTAGACCACATAGCCCGTGGCGTTCGTCACCTTACCCCATGTCAGCTTGACGGCGGTGGCGGTGCGGGCGGCACACTTGACAGAGGCCACCTTGCCGGGCAGAGTCCGCACCAGAATCGACGAGGAGACATCGCCGTAGAGCTTGGTTTTGGAGGAATAGGCTCTGACGGTAAATTTATAATTTTTGCCGCAGGTCAGTCCGCTGACGGTATAGGTCAACTTATCGGTAACGGCGGCTCTCTTCCAGGTTTTGCCGTCGGCACTGTAATAGACCACATAATTGGTGGCGCCGCTGGTCTTGCTCCAGGCGAGACGGACAGCTGAGGCGGAAACGCCCGTCTGCTTGATGCCCGTGACCTTGCCTACTGGTGTGTAGAGCTTGAGACTGCTGCTGTAAGCACCGTAAGCATTATTGCTGTCATAGGCGCGGACGCGGAAATAATAAAGGGAATTTGCCTTGAGGCTCTTGATCGCGGCCGTATTGGAAGTGACATTACCGGCCTTGACCCAGGCACCGTTTTCATATTTTTCCACGGTGTAGCCCTTGGCGCCGCTGACCTGCGTCCAGGTCAGCTTCACAGCTGTGGAAGTGCTTGTCACCAGCTTCAGTCCTGTCACCTGCGCCACGAGGGTCTTGTCGGCAAGGCCTGCGGAATAGGCACCGTAGATTTTCTGACCGCTGCCCTGAACAAAGAAGGCTCTGACCTTAAAAGTATAAGCCGTATTGGGGGTGAGTCCCTTGAGATAGGCGGAGGGTGAGGTCACGATGTCGGCCAGTTTCCACTTGCCGCCCACATAATAGAACACCGCGTATCCGTCGGCACCGGTCACTTTGTTCCATGCCAGCTTGACGGAACCGGCACCCATGGCGGTTCTTTTCAGTCCTGTGACGACAGCCGGTGCCACCGTCACGGACTCAGCGGCGGAAGTGGCTTCACCGTAAGGTGTCACGGCACCGACGCTGTAGGCATATTCGCCGCAAGCGGTGGGGAGAGACAGGGTGATCTTGGTGTCCTCGGTGGAAGCGACGATTTTGCCTGCGAGATAGATGTTATATTTCTGCGCGTCTTTATAGGCATTCCATTTCAGTGTGACCTGCTTGTCGGCTTTTTCTGCCGTCAGTCCTGTGACAGGGTCAGCCGTGATGGCGAACTGTGCAGTGGCCGTGCCCTCATAGAGGCCCATGCCCTTGACTGTCACGGTACCCTTGCCGATATTGACACCGCTGACAGTATAGGTATAATCCGTGTCCTTGGTCAGGGTCTTAGTTCCGAGCGTCACCTTGACCGTAGGCTTGGCGAGACTTCCTGTGTATTTGACATCGGAGCAGGTGATCTTCACCTGACCGGCCGATTCGGCGTCACCCTTGAGCAGCAGCGCGCAGACAAAGGAGAGCAGAGGAACAAAGCTGTCTTTTCTGGCGTTGAGCGTTTCCAGCAGAGCCGCCGCCATGGGCGCGATATTGCTGTTGGAAAGAGCATTGGTAAAAGCCTTGGTGGTATATTCCGGGATCATCTTGGTACCCGACCAGTTGTTGAGAGCATACTGTATGCATCGATAGAGAAATTCCACAGCGGAGACATCGCCGGCCGTTCTCAGGGCAGGCACCGCGGTGATCTCGATGATATTTTCAATATCCAGACTGAAAATGCTGTCGATCAGGCCCTTGGTTTTGCCGTCTCCGAAAAGAAATTTTTCACTTTCAAAGGACACGCCCTGCTGTTTGGTTTTGCCGAAATAATCCAGGACCTTATCCACCTTGGTGAAGATGGTGTCGGTTTTGGCTACACTGAGATTCAGCACACCGGCCAGACTCTTGTCAAAGAGGAAGTAATTGACAAAGCAGTTGGCGACTTCAAAAACATCCTTGCCGCTGCCGGGTCTGAGGTCATTGCCGCTGAGATCCTTGACCTTGAAATGATTATAAATCCACCAGGCGGCGATATCGCCCATAACCGTCAGATATTGGGCATCACTGCCGTAAACCGTGCCGACACCCAGTTCCCTTGCGGAATTGATCATTGCCACGGTGAACATATCCTCCAGGGTTTCGCACTGGGTGATACCGGTCTCATAGCCGCCTAAATCCACATTGCGGAGAATGACGGCGATGGCTTTCATGACGATCTCATCGAAGCTCATGGTCGCCGCGTCGGGGATCAGCCCCGACTCCACGCCCAGATATTTCAGCGCGCCCTCGATGTTTTCACTGATCTTGTCATAGCTGCCGCTGATCCAGCGGTAGCCGGGGACGATCTGTGTGAAGATCTTGCCGACCACATCGTTGACCTGATCGAGGAAGGGAAGATTCGGATCAAAGGAAATGCCGCTGAAATCATAGGTCGAGCCGTTGAGATTGACGATATCCTTGAGATACTTCAGATCTTCATACTTGCTGTTTTCCATGTCCACATTGATTCCCTTGACCCAGGGCTCCACATATTTTTCCACCACAAGGCCGAAAGCCACGCAGATAAGATCCTCCACCGTTGAGGTGGCGTCCATGGTGAAGCCGGGCAGATATTCGTCGGCATACTTTCCGAGCAGGGGACCGTAGACAAAGGCATCCATGTCGTCTTTATATGTATTGTAGGCGGCTTTCGCCTCGGCGGAACCGCTTTCATAAACCAGACCGATGATCATTTCCTTGAGCTTGCCGGCTACACCGTCCTCGCCCAGCAGTTTTTTCAGGTCCAGCATATTTTTCATGATGCCCAGGTCGATGGTGCCGTCGCAGAGCTTGGCGATCAGGCTCTTATTGGCTCGGGCCAGTTCCAGGAACTCCTTGATGATCGTGGCGTCAAGACTGCCTCTTTTCATGCCGGTGCGCCATGTAGAAAGATCCAGAGAGCGCAGATCGCCGAGCATGGAGGAGATAATCGGGAACTTCGTCACAAGGGTCAGCAGATCCTTATATTCATCAATGGTGTTACAGATCGCGTCAATGGAGCGAAGATCTATCGTCAACACCACTTCACCAGTCAAAATTGTATCCATGAGGGTGTATTGATAAAGGATATTCTGCTGGGCCAGAAAGGAATCCGCAAAATCCAGCGTTTTGTCCGTATTATAGCTGTCGCTCTGGGACGAGTAATACTTCAAGGAATAATCAAAGGTACCGTCCTGTGCGGCGCCTGCCGGAATGACGCTCAGGCACGAAAAACAAAGCACCAGGCTCAGCAGCAGGCAAAGGGTTCTCTTACATATCTTCATAGGTTCAACCTCCCTGAATTTCTGAGATACAGCAGGAAATTTCGCGCCGTTTCGCGGATTTCCGCCTGCACTCTGATGCTTATGATACTATATTTTTCATCTTTGCGCAACAGGGAAAAAGGCAATTTCCGGTGAAATTATAAAAATTTATTAAAATTTCACCGAATGAACACATTCCTCACAAAAATCAAAAATGCCCGCATTTTTTCAGGCTGAGGCCTGCAAAAATACGGCAGTGAATTTTCCATGGAAGCAGCGATATACGAGAACTTTTCCCCTGTAGGTTGAATCTTATTCCAACATCAGGTTATTGCAAATTCCAAAATCCACGCTATAATAGAGTTACGCAAGCGCTTCCGAATCAAACAAAGGAGATTTTTTATGACGGTTTATTTTGGCGAAAACCTGAAAAGGTTACGCAAAGAAAAGAACATCACCCAGGAAACCCTTGCCGATTATTTAGGTGTTTCCTTTCAGGCCGTAAGCAAATGGGAACGGGGTGAAACCTATCCGGACATCACAATGCTCCCGGCGTTATCCGCTTTTTTCGATGTGTCTGTTGACGATTTATTGGGAATTGACAAGGCAAAAAAAGAACAGAAGATCCGGGAATATCTGGAAATCTATGACACCATGCGGCTCAAAGATGTATCGGATACTTTTCAAAAATTTCAAAGGGCCGTGAAAGAGTTTCCCGGCGAATTCCGCATCCTTGTCCGGTATATGGAGCTTTTGGAGGAAGAAAAGGACTGCATCTCTTCGCTCGACTATGAGAAAACCTCACAGGAGCTAATGTCGATTTATCAGGCGATTCAAAGTCATTGTACCGACGACAGCATCAGGATATGGTCAAAGCGGCTCCTGTGCCGCCACCTTTTCAAAAAATATGACTGTACGATGCCTCATGATGAAAAATACCGGGCCCTGGGAGAAAGCATCATCCGCGAAATGCCCTCCCTGACCGACACGAGAGAATACCTTTCCATGATGTTTCACCGGGACACTTCAACCTATTATGAGGTCCTGCGCGGCACCATGGAAGAGCTGTTATATTTACTTCAGAACGCCATCATTTCTTACTGCTATTATGACGAGAGCTTCACGCCGGCATACAAAATCGAAGTGATCAGCCATATGAACGGTCTTTTTCACCGGCTTTGTTCCGACGGGAATTACGGCAAAAACCGGATCCATCTGGTCTATAATTACGGGCACTTAGGTCATCTTTATTATGAATCCGGCGACAGAGAGAATGCGATCCGCTATCTCCGTCTCTGCGCAGAATATGCACGAAAGTGCGACGAGCTTTCGGATACTTCCGAAAGAGCCGCCCGGTTCTATGAGCGCGAGAATTGCTTCCGGGACATGAGCATGTGCAAACGCATGAGACTGCTGATGACAGAGCACTACCCCCTCAGCGATGATTTCAAAGCCACGCCGGAATTTCAGGCGATTATATCCTTATTAGCTGACTGACGGTCAAGTCCGTCTTTTACCAAAGGGTAACCGCCCTTTTCACCGGGAACTCCCGGCGAAATTTTTGTTTTTATGTTATTCTTTCTTTTCTCTTCTTTACTTCTTGTTGTGTTTTACCGACAAAAAACCTTCGCCCGAAAAACTCATCGGGCGAAGGTTCATATTTTATTTTGATATAATCAGATTGGTCAGCAAAGTGATGATCGCTCCCAGAATTCTCATCAGAAGAGCAATGGGATCTTTCGTCCAACTGCTTTCCTCTTTCTTTGTCTCATCGGGAACTACCTTGCCGCCAACATAATCCAAATAGCGCGGGAATTTCTCAAGCACATCGGTGGTCAGCTCTCCGTCACAGCTGAAGAAAGCTCTGGAAATCACATCAAATTCACCTGGGAAACCGTCATGGGCAATGTTCTTGATAAACCATGTGGTTTCAGGGAAAAGACAGGTGGAAGCGTCCACGGTCTTATCGGGAGAAATATACTTCTCCGTGCCCTTTGCCTTGGCGGCCTGGAGATATTCCTTGCTGAAGCCGACGCCGACCTCGGCGCCCGTAGCGCCGAAAGACAGCTCCGTAACCGTACCTCTGACATCACCGGTGATCTCACTATCCGGGAACATGGGCACCGACGGCTTGCCGTACTTGGCAAAAACAGCGGAATGATGCCCCTGTCTGTCCAGCTCCAGAAGAATGTCTTTATAAAGGGGTCTGCCGGTTTCCGGATTGGTGTCGCCCAAAAGGGCATGGTAGGCGTCAGCCTTGGCAATCAGGCCGGCATATTCCTCTTTCAGCTCCGGCGTATTAAAAACCGTAGCGATCGCCTTGTCATAATATTTGTCGCTGACCATGCTCCAATAAGAGGGATAAGCGCCGTATGTACTAAGAGCAAGTCTCGGGATAAGCTCCTCGGCAATATTATTGTAGATCTTGGTGACCTGCTCCGTTCCCCAGCCGAGCACCTTGGCATAGTTCATCAGAGAAACCAGACTGGCGAGCAACAGACTCATGGCGGGATCGTCAACAAGATCACTGTTTTCGAGATAGTTATTTACAAAACGGTCAATGGTATCGGGATCAAACTCGATGGCGCCGGAAAGCAGAGAACCGAGGGTGATATAACCGCCGAGACCCGGTGTATTAAAGACCAGATGTCCCAGTCTGAAAGGATGATCGTAATCCCCTCTCATGCTCTTTGCCACATAGGCCATGACGAAGTTGGTACCCATGCAGCGACCGTGGAAATTGACCTTATCCTTACCCGTGGCGGCCAGCACGCGCTCCACATAGACCTCCAGCTCATCGGCGATGACCATAGGAGAAAGGCGCCAATCATAAAAGAACATATAATAACCGCTTCCGTTTTTCTGAATCGGAGCCGTTTTATAGTCCCAGGGAATATGAGAGCCGTCAGAAGCCTCGCCGTTTTTATCCAAACAATATTCTTCATAGATCGGCGCAACCGCATTGACAAAAGAGTCGATATAGTCGCTATAATCGCCGGTGATGAGGGCCTTGCCCAGTTCCTCGAGGACAGGGCCGACGCCCTCCTTAAAGGTTTCGCTTCTATCAATAGCGCCGGGATCTTTGGCAACGGTTCCGTCAGCTTTGATAATGGGTTGGTTTCTCCTTCCGGCAAGATAAATGACCGGTAGCTCCTCGGCCGAAGCCGCCGCTGCCGAGGCCGCCGGCATCATAACGGCCATGAGCATCACCATGCTCAGGAGAAGTGCCAAAAACTTTTTCATGATACATTTCCTCCTATAAGATGATTCCTGAATGTGTCAACTTTTGATTCTTTTGAAACATTCTGTTACAATTATATTAAATTATAGCACTGTACACTTTATCTGTCAACTTCAGCCGATGTTTTTCTTGCGAAAACGCCGGCTGAAAGCGGATTAATAATTATTAATGTACATTACAGGTGCAAATCTACGCACAGTCCCGCGTGATCGGAAAGATACATTCCCTCGATTTTTTCGTCGATGATTTTATAGGTATCGACTCGGATTCCGCTGCTGACAAAAACAAAGTCGATGGGCTTTGTCTCCAGCGGGTTTCTTCCGTAATTCAGGTAAGTGGCGCCGTCGTCGGAGTTTTCCGCCAGGAACTTGCTGTCGGAAAGAGTCAGACACATTTCCTCATAGGCGTCGGCGTTCTGCTTGGTATTGAAATCACCCGTACACACCAAGGGCAGGCCGCCGCTTGTCAGCTCCTTGATTTTTTCCGTCAGCACCTGAACCTGCTTGACGCGGACGGATTCCAAAATATGATCAAGATGGGTATTGATATGGACATAGCTTTCGCCGGTCTGTCTGTTTTCCAGCACCGCCCATGTGGCGATTCTCGGGCAGAAAGACAAGGTATACTTGGAGGCGAATTTCTCCGGGGTATCGCTGAGCCAGATCGTACCGCTGTCGGTCAGATCATATTTGTCCTTGCGATAAAATACGGCGCTGGCTTCGGAATTTTTCGAGCCGTCACGCATCTGACTGACGCAGGCATACTTGTCACCCAGACCCTCATCGAGAAGATCCAGCCAGGACTGCTTGGCCTCCTGCACACCGAAAGAATCCGGCTCATACTGTTCGAGAGCTGAGATGATCAGCTGTGATCTTCCCTTGACCGAGCCGTAAACATCATCGGCGCACCGCAGATTGAAAGAGACGATCCGGACGGTCTCCGGCTGTTTTTCGGGTATGTTGTCAATTTCCATACTGCCCGGCGTCCATGCCCCTAAGGTCATAAGCAGTGACAGCATGAAAGCCGCAAACTGTGTTAG
>JAQXMV010000222.1 GCA_029013165.1 Oscillospiraceae bacterium
GGCCTGAAAGTGGCAAAAATGTCGGGGCGCGGTCTCGGTCACACCGGCGGCACCATTGACAAGCTGGAGTCTATCGACGGTTTCCGAGTCACCCTCTCACCGGAGGAATTTACCCAAACCGTCCGAAAAACCGGTATCTGCGTCGTGGGACAAAGCGGCAATCTTGCCCCCGCAGACAAAAAAATCTATGCTCTTCGTGACGCCACGGCGACCGTGGGATCCATGCCGTTGATCGCCTCGAGCATCATGAGCAAGAAGCTGGCCGCAGGCTCACAGTGCATCGTACTGGATGTCAAATGCGGCTCGGGCGCTTTCATGAAAACACCCGAACAAGCAGAGAGCTTAGCGAAAAAAATGGTTGCCATCGGCAAGAACGAGGGCAGACGCATGGCGGCGGTGATCACCGATATGGACACACCCCTCGGGAATGCCATCGGCAACAGTCTCGAGATCGCCGAAGCCGTACAGACTCTCAGAGGTCAGGGCAGTGCCGATCTCCGAGAGGTATGTCTGACCCTGAGTGCCCATATGCTGGCTCTCGGTCTGGGCATCACGCCCGAGCAGGGCTATCTCATGGCGCAGAAATCCCTGGACGAGGGAAGCGCCTACCAGAAATTCCGGGAATTCATCGCTGCACAAGGCGGCAATATCCGTCAGATCGAAGATACTTCTCTTCTGCCGAAAGGGAAATGCCGCCGTCAGATCCTCGCAAGGAAAGAGGGCTATATCACAAAGATGAACGCCGAAAGAATCGGCTCCTGTGCCGTACTTCTCGGCGCAGGCAGGGAGAAAAAAAGCGACAGCATCGACTACGGTGCCGGCATTATCCTGCACAAAAAGACCGGCGACTCGTTGGAATTCGGTGATGTGATCGCCGAACTTTTCACCTCGGAAGAAGCAAGACTGGAGGCCGCCGGAGAAGAATTTCTCCGTGCTGTGGAAACCGGCGATACGTCGATAGAAAAAAAGCCTCTGATCTACAAAACCGTGATGTGATTTCTCTCAGATATCATGCCGAAAGGCATTGATATAAAAACGCAGAGATAAAAACGCAACGCTCACCGCCAGCGGTGGCCAGAGCCGGTAGGTAGCCCGGCCGTCCTGCATTTTTGCAGGGTAAGTAACCCTCCCCTCCGGGTCGTCCCTTCTCTGACGCAAAAACTATCAGGAGGGTTTCGTTATGGACGCAGTCAAAATAAAGCTGACGGTGTTTTTTGATCCTCCCTTTTGGGTGGGCGTTTTCGAGCGTATCGAAAAGGGCAAGCTTTCCGTCTGCAAAGTCACCTTCGGCGCCGAGCCAAGGGACTGTGAAGTATGGGATTTTGTTTTAAAAAACTACGACAAGCTGAAATTCAGTCCGGCTGTGGATGTGAAAATCAAAACCGATGCGGAAAACCCCAAAAGGCGGCAGAGAGAAGCCAGAAAGCAGATGCAGCCAAAGCATTTGGGGACAAAAGCACATCAGGCGCTGCAGCTCCAGAGGGAGCAGAACAAAACGGAGCGCCGTTCTTTTTCAAAGCAACAGCGTGAGGAGGAAAAGCAGCGTCGGTTTGAACAAAGACAGCAAAAACGAAAGGAAAAGCACAGGGGCAAATAACCCCTGTGCTTTTCTTAGACTGTCGATAAATGCGCCCGAACGCATAGTGATGTATTACAAAAAAGATCAACTAAAACAATAGTTCCGCTTTGAATATCATTTCGGCGGCATGGTATCGAACCATGTCGCCGAAAATCACTATGCTTGCCGTTTTTTCTCGCTTGGAGTACCTATGTACACCTATCGCTCGAAGAAAACGGCATCGGCCATCATTTCTCGGCAGTCTCTCGACTGTCGATATTCTATTAAATCAATCGCCCAGATTGATATTGATTCCACCGCCGTTCCCGCCGCTTGAGACGGTAATATAGGGCAGCAGAGACTGGGCAACTCTCGCAATCGGCATAGACTGGATATACACCTTGCCGGGACCGGTGACTCTTGTATTGAAAAGGCCCTCGCCGCCGAAAAGTACATTTTTGGCGCCCCTGACCGTCTCAATATCCATGGTGCAGCCCTCGGTCATCGCGGCCACATAACCGGTGTCCACAATGATACTCTGACCGGGGCCCAGGGTGTATTCCTTGCAGCTGCCGTCAATTTCGATGAACACCATACCCTCGCCGCTGATCTTCTGCATGATAAAGCCTTCGCCGCCGAAAATGCCCTTACCCAACTTCTTTTGGAAGTAAAGGGAAAGATCGAGACCTTTTTCCATGGCCAGAAAACTGCGCTTCTGCACAATGATGCTGTTTCCGCGCGTCACCTGAAAAGGAATGATACTGCCGGGAAAACACGAGGCAAAGGCAATCATTCCGTCGCCGCCGACTGCCGTATATTCATTGAGAAAAATGGATTCACCGCTGAAAAGTCGACCAAAAGCCTTTTTCAGTCCGCCGCCGGTGTTGGTGTCCATCTTCATGTTGGGACTCATCCAGCTCATGGCGCCGCTTTCGGTGCAAAGACTCTGTCCGGCCTGAGGATAGCAGATGACAACCGGCAGATTGCCGCCCTCAATTTCATATCTGATCATATTGTTTCCTCTCTTTTGGGTTGCCCCGCAGTGGCTTCATACACTTATATTCTGGCCACACCGCTTTTTCTTGCCGCTTCGGCAACGGCAGCAGCAACGGTCGGTCCCACTCTCTCATCAAAAGCGGCAGGAAGAATATAGTCGCTTCTCAGCTCTTCATCGCTGACCAGAGAGGCAATGGCCTTGGCCGCCGCCATTTTCATTTCTTCATTGATGTCGCTTGCACGCACATCCAGGGCGCCGCGGAAGATACCCGGGAAAGCCAGAACATTATTGATCTGGTTGGGATAATCACTGCGTCCCGTACCGACAACTTTTGCGCCGGCGGCAATGGCTTCTTCAGGCATGATCTCCGGGGTGGGGTTGGCCATGGGGAACACAATGGGATCTTTGGCCATGGAACGAACCATATCCTGAGTGACACAGCCCGGTGCAGAGACGCCGATGAAAATATCAGCACCTTTCAGCGCGTCGGCAAGAGAGCCGGTTTTTCCACTTTTATTGGAGAAAGAAGCCAGCTCCACCTTGGCCGGTTCCTTGTCAATGCCCGGCCTGTCCTTGTGTACGATGCCCTTGCGGTCGCACATGATGACATCCTTGATGCCCATGGCAAGGAAGAGCTTGGCAATGGCTACGCCGGCGGCGCCGGCGCCGTTAAAGACGGCGACGCAGTCCTCTATTTTTTTGCCGCAGAGCTTCAGGGAGTTAATCAGTGCCGCCGAGCAGATGACGGCCGTACCGTGCTGATCATCGTGGAAGATGGGAATATCTGTCTGCTCTTTCAGCTTGCGCTCAATCTCAAAACAGCGCGGCGCGCTGATATCCTCCAGGTTGATACCGCCGAAGGAGCCTGAGATGAGAGCCACCGTCTGAACGATGGTATCCACATCCTTTGACTTGACGCACAGCGGAATGGCGTCCACATTGCCGAATTCCTTAAAGAGAACACATTTGCCCTCCATAACCGGCATACCGGCTTCGGGGCCGATGTCTCCCAGACCGAGCACCGCCGTACCGTCGGTGACAACGGCAATGGTATTCCAGCGGCGGGTAAGATCATAGGACTTGTTGATATCCTTTTGAATTTCCAGGCAAGGCTGGGCTACGCCGGGTGTATAGGCAAGGGAAAGCGCCTGCTTATCCTTGACCTTCACGCGGGAGGTCACCTCGATTTTGCCTTTCCATTCACCATGGAGCCTCAATGATTCTTTTGCATAATCCATAACAAATTCACCTTTTCTCCTGTTTAGAATGACAGCAAGCGACTTTTCACTTCAAGCCGCCTGCTGCAGGAAATAAAATCAGTTCTCCCAGGGGAACTTATACTGGGTCAGTCCGAGATCGTCACGAACCTTGTTCATTTCTGCCTGAACAGACTCGTTGATGGGCACACCGCTGTCCTTGCGGGCGCACCAGATGTCATACTCTTTCTCGCCTGCCGTGTAAATTCTCTCAGCGCCGGGAGCCTTCTTGGAATTGCGCACGGAACGGATGATATCGCCGGCTTTCTTTCTGCAGAGCTCCTCACCGAGGAAATGGTTGGTATCTATTGCAATAAAGAAGTGACCGAGATGATAGGGAACTTTATTTCCGTTTTCGTCAACGCCGTTGAGGGCCTTGCCGTAATTGCCGTCCTGCAGAACAGCAGAAAGAAGCTCAACGACCATAGCATAGCCAAAGCCCTTGTAGCCGCCGAGAGCTTCGCCGATACCGCCGAGGGTGGTGAGAGCCGCCGTGCCGTTGCGGATCATTTTCAGCGCAACGCCTGCGTCTCCCTCGATGGGCTGGCCGTCCTGGCCGATGATCGTGCCGGGATGAACTTCCTCACCGATTCTCTCATAATACTCAACCTTACCGTTCTGTGTGATAGAGGTTGCACAGTCAATGAGGAAATCGAACTCCTCATCGGTGGGAATACCGATGGTCAGGGGGTTGGTGCCGAACATGCCCTCAACGCCAAAGGTGGGAGCAACGGAGGGACGAGCGTTCGTGCCGGTGATACCGATGCAGCCTTCCTTGCAGGCCATCGAAGGATAATAGCCGGCAATGCCGTAGTGGCAGGAATTGCGGACAACAACCATGCCCATGCCGTATTCCTTTGCCTTGTCGATGGCCATTCTCATAGCCTTATAACCGATAACCTGACCCATACCGTCATGACCGTCAACAACGGCTGTTGTCGGCGTCTCCTTGATGATCTCAAAGTTTGTGACAGGGTTCTGAATACCGGCATTGATTCTGTCGATGTAAATGGGCTTGAAACGGTTACAGCCGTGAGACTCGATACCGCGTCTGTCTGATTCCAGAAGAACATCGGTGGCGATCTTCGCGTCCTCAGCAGGGACACCCACACCAATGAAAGCATCTGTGATGAATGCTTCGGCTGTTTTCCAGTCAAGAACTACTTTAGCCATTTTTGATCACTCCTAAAATATTATACTTAATATATATTCAAGCTCTCCTTTCGGAAAACCTAAATGACGCTTTTGTTTTCCGCCTGCCGCAGTCAGCGGCAAAGGAATTTTAATTGAAGGAAAACCTAGTCTTATTTTTCTTCCCAATGCATGGCACGGGTAACGGCTTTCTTCCAGCCGGCATAGATCCTGTCTCTCTCGCTCTTTTCCATTTCGGGGACAAAGATCCTGTCGATCTCACGGTTGGCCTCGATATCCTCCATGCTGTCCCATACGCCCACAGCCAAACCGGCAAGATAGGCGGCACCCAGAGCCGTCGTTTCAACGGTCTTGGGTCTGTCAACCTTAGTCTGTGCCATATTGGCCTGAATCTGCATCATGATATTGCTGACGCTGGCGCCGCCGTCCACACGAAGATCCGAGATCTCAATGCCGGAATCGGCCATCATCGCCTCCAGCAGATCGGTCATCTGGAAAGTGATGCTCTCCAGCACCGCGCGGGCAATGTGCTTTCTGTTGACGCCTCTGGTCAGACCCACGATGCAGCCTCTGGCGTACATATCCCAATAGGGAGCGCCCAGACCCGTGAAAGCCGGCACAAGATAACATCCGTTGGCGTCGGGAACACTCTCGGCAAGTTCGTCACATCTTCTGGGACTGTCAATAAGCTGCAGCTCATCGCGAAGCCACTTGATGACCGAGCCGGCGTTAAATGCGCTGCCCTCGATGGAATAGGTTGTCTTGCCGTCGATGCTCCATGCCACACCGGTCAGCAGATTGTTCTTGGATACCACGCGCTTTTCGCCTGTGTTCATCAGCAGGAAGCAACCGGTACCGTAAGTATTCTTGGACATACCGGGCTTGAAGCAGGCCTGACCGAAAAGGGCCGAGGGCTGATCGCCGATGGCGCCGCAGATGGGCACACCCTCGAGCTCCTCAAGACCGATAATGCCGCCGGCAACCTTGCCGTAAACCTGACTGGAGGGAACCGGTGTGGGAAGAATGTTCATGGGAACGCCCAGCTTCTCGCAGAGATATTCGTCCCAGCAGAGCTTATCCACATCAAAGAGCATGGTTCTCGAGGCGTTGGAATAATCGGTGACATGGGTTCTGCCGCCGGTGAGATTCCAGATCAGCCAGGTCTCAACGGTGCCGAAAAGAAGCTGATCCGCCTCAGCAAGAGCCTTGACCCCGGGAACATTATCAATGATCCACTTGATCTTCGTGGCAGAAAAATAGGCATCAACAATCAGTCCGGTATGCTCGGTTATGTAATCGCTGAGTTCCTTGTCTTCTTTGATTATTTCGCACATATCGGCGGTTCTTCTGCACTGCCAGACGATGGCGTTATATACGGGCTTACCCGTGGATCTGTCCCACAGAATGGTCGTCTCACGCTGGTTGGTAATGCCGATGCCTGCGATATCCTCAGCGGAAAAATCACCGGAACGCAGAACGGTGGTGATGGAATTGAGCTGGCTGTAAAGAATATTCAGCGGATCATGCTCCACCCAGCCTGCCTTGGGATAAATCTGCTCAAATTCATTCTGAGCCTTGGCAATGATAGAGCCTTTTTTATCAAAGACAATGGCTCTTGAGCTTGTGGTGCCCTGATCAAGGGCAAGAATGAGTTTCTCTTTCATATTTTCATTTCCTCCTTGCATATAGAGAGTTGACTGACAAAAAAAGAGAGAACAGACATGTGAGCCCAAATGGGATCATCATCTATTCTCACATCTCCATAGACTATATCTCACTAACTTTCAAGATATTAATATGCTTCGAGCACTTCGCACTCAACTTTCTACCGACTATATTGTACTTAAAATACTGCTGTTTGTCAAGGTAAAGAGCCGTATTTCTGCGTAATACCGTGAGCGATTTTGCCGCCACTTCCCAGCCTATGCGGGATAAAAAGAAAACGGTAAATATTTCCGAAAGCTCTCTTTCCGTCCAATCAGTTATCCTCCCAGCACAGCGGAATTTCCGTGCAAAGACACAAGAAGCCGATCACCCTATATTATATCGGCCGAAAACCAAAAATATTTCTTATGAAAAAGGCATAATTTTCTTCCACAGACGAGGCAAAAATATTTATCTTTTGACCCTTGACCTCAGAGAAGATATATTGTATTATATTTAGTAGACTTATGAAATAAAATGTTTAAATAGAGAGAATAATGAAACTGAAAGGAAAGAGCAGAACATGGAAAATGTATTCTCAGGAGAGATTTTAAATATTACCCCTTTCAAAAACGGCTTCGTTTTCGCCACAAAAAGCACCACACCCGACGGCAGACTTAAGGCAAATTTTTACGGCTATGACGCCATCAACGATAAATTCACCCACATCAAAAAATCCGTCTTTCTGAAAATCAAATTCGGCTATGAATATGAGGACATTGCCCAACAGCTGGGTGACTATGTTTCCTGCGATGTGGGCATTCTCAATGACAACAGAATCATGGCCATTTTTCCCAACGGAGAGTATAACATCTTTAATACTGACGGCACCCTGAATGTTTCGTCCCTGCTGACTTATCACGGCTCCCCCGTCTGCGACATCGCGGTCGACGGCGCCTATGTCTGGTGCGCCGTTCCCGGCGAAAATGCCATCATCAAATATTCTCCCCGTGAGGGCAGAATCCTCCTGCGCGTCGGCGGAGGTGACGCAACAGCCTTTGAATATCCCTGTGCTGTCACCCTCAGCGGCAGTACCCTGTATATCTGCAACCAGTCGTCCAAAAAAATCCGTACCCTGAACATTCAGACAAACTCTGTCAGAGACTACCGTGTATTCAATGAAAAGGTATATAAATACATCAATGTAATGGGCCGGGAATTCGTATGGCTGAAATCCGGTCTTTATATCCTTGACTAAAAGCACCAAATAAAGCAACAGCCGTGGAAGTCCTATGGATTCCGCGGCTGCATTTTTTTGTCCGCGCAGGAACCGGTCAAGGCTCTGCGGTCAGGATCTGCCATAATGGAGAACAGCAGGAAAAGGGAAAGCCGCCGCCCCCGCTGTTCAGGCGCCGCAAAAGCGGCGCCTGAACCCTCCGGGCACAGATACGCCCTGTGGACGGATCTGTGCCCGGAGAAATACGCCTGCGGCGTATGGCGGGGGCGGCGGCGTCAATCATGACTGCCTGTAAATTTTATTCTGCGCTGACAGCGCACGGTGCTTCCTGTTTTCTGAAAACACCCTTTTTCACCAATACGAAAAGAGGCACAGCAATCAGAACGCCCACGACAGCGGCATAGAGGAACATACTCGAAGAGGGCACGATC
Organism: Oscillospiraceae bacterium; assembly: GCA_029013165.1. GTDB lineage: Bacteria > Bacillota > Clostridia > Oscillospirales > Acutalibacteraceae > UBA6857. Next base: position 8,276 of record JAQXMV010000222.1, read on the forward strand.
TGACTGACGCCGTAATCGTCCATATAGGTAACACCGGAATTGACACAGGCAAGCTCACCGAGCTTCGGACCGGCGACCATGGGGATCAGAACCACAAAGATCATACGGATTCCCTGGAAGAGACCGGCTTTTCCCGGAGGCGTAAAATCCCGGATAGAAGCGTTCAGCTGAATCATCAGCACCAGATAGCCTGCTACTGTCGGTGCGGCGGCAACCAGTACCCACGCGAGATTTTTCGCGGCGAACAGGCCCAGCATACCCGCCACGAACAAGACGGCGGCCGGAATCAGCGCCACGGCCTTATTCTTGGCAGCGCGCTTCATGAGCAGGACCACTGCCACAGCGGCCAGTGCAAAGGCAAGAATCACCGAGAGCAGATGCGATACGCTTATCAGCTCCGAGAGATTGCTTTGGGGCAGAATCACATACTGCATATACACAAAAATATAGGGGAAGAAAACCTGCACCGCCACATTGAAAAAGCAAACGGAAGCAAGGCAGAGATACAGTCCGGAGTGATCACGGATCACGGAAGGGCGAAAGCCATAAAACAGATCACTCCAATAGCCGGAAGAAGACTCTTCACTGCGGACTTTCGGCTCAGGATCCTTCAGCAGGAAAAGGCCGGCAACACCGCAGAGCATCACAAAGACGCCTAAGGCAAAGAAAAAGGCGGAATAAGGAATCGCACCGGACTGAGCCATGGAGCCGACACCCATAACCGCCGCCATGGCGACAAAACCGCTGACGGTGAAAGCCACTTCGACTTTCGGTCGGGTGCTTTCCGTGGTGACATCGGTCACCCAGGCGTTAAAGGCCGAGTCATTACTGGTGGAACCCATGAAGGTCATGACCGCGTCCATGATAATGACCGTCCAGACGGTGAAGGTGAGAATCTTGATTTCATCCTGAAGTCCGAAAAGAGCTGCCACATTGTCTCGGGAAATAAAGCCGAAAAGCGCCGTAACGATACCCCAGGCGATATAGCCCACGGATATAAAGACCTTTCGTTTGCGCATCTTGTCACTCAGAGTTCCCATGACGAAGGTGGTGATGACCGCCGTGGCGGCAGAGATGGCGACCATGTTGCTGATGGCAGAGGGGGCAGGAATCGTTCCGTTAACCGCCGCCTGAGAAGCGCCGGCATAGATGGAGTTATAGAGGAAAGTATTGAAATACATATTTTCCACATTCCATGCCACACTGCCCATGAAGCCGAAGAGCAGAATATTCAGCCATGTGCGTTTTGAGAGTCTGTTTTCCATAAAGTTTTCTCCTTGTTGTTTTTGCTATATGAAACGCCCACAGTCGGGGCGTCTATATACCATTCTCAGAAGTCACCCCTGATAAAGCGATCGAGCTTTTTCTTTTCGATAACCTTGAAAAGAATCAGTCCGGCGGTGAAGAGCACTGCCAATTCCCCGAGGGCCACAAGGCCGGCTTGCGTGAGGAAGCTGAGAAAATGATACGGGCGGCCGATGAAGAAAATTTCGATCTCCGCGCCGATGATCAGGCCATTGAAAAGAGCCGGCATGAGAAGGGACAGGACGGGGATTCCCCGCAGTCTGACGCCGCGAAGCCAATACATGGCGAGGCAGGCAAGCAGCGTGGCCGCCGAGCCCATGATCATATCCACGGGCAGAGCACCGACAGAAACCAGGTTTGCGACGATGCAGCCCACGGTGAGGCCGGGCACAGCCGCCGGTGTGAAAAGGCACAGCACCGTCAGCGCCTCGGAAAGGCGGAACTGCACGGCCATGGAAGTCGTTCCCGGGAGCAGAGCCTCCTGGGCGTAGGTGAGGGCCACATAGAGGGCGGCGATGATCGCGCCGATGACCAGTGAGTGAGTCTTTTTTGAGATATTCATTTTTTTGTCTCCTTTAGTTTTGATTTTAAACCCCGGAGGGTTTAGGTCAGGAAGGTCTCGAACTGACCGCCGGGCGGCTTTTGCCGACCGACAAGAGACATTATACCCTATCGTCTGTCTGAATGCAAGACATCGGGCGGCGAAATTTCGTTTTCTTGTTTTATATAAAGGAACCCCCGGCCATGCGGCCGGGGGAATGTTGCCCTTTTGGGGCTGATTATTTGAACAAGGCGATCAAAAGATCAAGAAGCTGTCTGAACCAGTCGAAGATCTTCTGGAAGAAATCTCTTTCCGGTGTATCGTCGGGCTTCTGTTCGCTTTCGTCTACAATGACATAAAGGCTGAAATGATCGGTCTCAAAGACCATGTGACTGCCCTGACGGGTCGCGTTCATGTCGGTGTAGGTGCCATCATCGTTGACACGGTAGACTTTATAGATACCGTCTTTTTCCCAGTCGAGAGGGAGTTTGACCATAACCGAGCCGTCGGGCTGAACATGAACGCCGTCCTTGTTTTTATAGGTGATATCAAAGACTTTCAGCACATTGCAGTTTTCGATTCCGGCGCCGAGAATTTCCTGAACGAGGACAAAGCTGTCACTGCCGGGCTCTTTTTCGTCAACCTCGAAATCATGGTCGGGATCGTCGGGAGTGATGATCTCGATGCCGCCGATCTCCTCCTGAGTGAGGGGGCGTTCTTCTCTCATGCCGCAGGTCTCGCAAATGCGGTACTGGAGCATATTGTCAAAGTCGGAGATCCATTCACCGTAGAAATGCTGGGTGACATAGTCGATGCCGTTTTCGATAGCATAGGTTTCTGCCGTGGAGCCGGGGTGGCAGTAGAGGGTGCCGATGTATTTTGTTCCATCAAAAAACACCAAATTCTGATCTAATTCTTGAACAAGAGAATCTATCTCTTCACTATTAGTACAAGTGAGAGTTTTGACCCATATATCTACAAAATGGTCAAAATTAACACCATCTTTGATCCTATAGTCAGTAGCACATAATGAATCACTGCCAATTTGTGTATTCATACCTTTTACGGTTAGATTTTCTACTGCTGGATTTCCGTAAAACACATAGTCACCAATAGACTCCATATTTTTTGGTAAAACAATATTTTTAAATGATATGCATTGCATAAAAGCACTCTGCTCAATTCTTTTAATGCTCTTCGGTAAAACTGGATCTTGCAAACTACAACACAAGGCAAATGCTTCCGTCTCTATTAGTTCAACATTGTCACTAAATGTAAGATTTTTAAGATAGCAACAATATTCAAATGAATGTTTTCCTATTGTCTCTACTGTATTGGGCATTTTATACTCTTCTCTTTTATTCCCGGTGGGATATTGAATTAGAGTCGTTTTATCCTTATTGAACAGCACTCCAAAATCGTCTGACGAATAGTAAGAGTTATTCGGATCGACCGTAATTTTCTCCAAAAGAGATACTGTTGTCATCAAAAATGCAGCGTATCCTATTTCCTGAACTTTAGCAGGTATATAAAATGACGCTAATGATCGACAATCAAAAAATGCAGCTCTGCCAATAGTTTCAACACTTTCCGGTATCTCAAAACTTGTTAGAGATGTACAGGATGCAAATGCCTCTCTTCCGATACTCTTGACATCGTCAGGTAGTTTAATGCTTTTCAGAGATGTACAGGATGAAAAAACAGAGTTAGCTATCTCATTAACACCAAAGGGAATTTCGATACTCTCAAGAGAACCACAACAACAAAAAGTAGATTCACCAATAATCTGAACACTATCAGGTATTTCGATTTTCTGCAAAGATTTACATGAATGGAAAGCATAGACCCCTATTATTTTTAATCCATCAGGTAAAACAACTTTTGATAAAGATGAAAGATCTCTAAAGCAACCAGCACCAATCGAAGTAACACCATTACCCACAATAACTGTTTTAATACTATAATTAAGACTCCAAGGTGTCTCTTCTATCAGCCAAATATTACCGTCTTGATCAGTACTATCATAAAATGTTACATAATCTTTCATCTCCCCTACACCCTGAATAGTCAGCGTTTCGGTCTCGGTGTCAAAGCTCCATGTGACATTGTCTCCCTGCTTGCCGCATTCACCCGTTATGGTTTCCGCACTCGCCCCAAAGGCAAGGCACACCGTGAACAGCATAACAACCACTGTCAGCAATAAACTTCTTTTGATTTTTTTTGTTCATTTTTCTTTCCTCCTATAATTTTGTGTTTTTATTTTACTCCCTGAAAATTTGATTGTCAACACTTTCCGATAAAAACAAAAAGTGTGTGCAAACCGAAGAATGCACACACGAAAAATGCAGTCCCCGTTTTTGCTACCACACAAAAAACTATACTCAACCACGATAGAAATGTGAAAGAGGAAGCCTGCATTTTTACCGAAATAAAAATGCACACTTCTACCGTGTTTTATGCATAGTTTTTGTGTGGTGAACCTATTATAGCAAACCGGCGAATTTTTCGCAAGCCTATTTTTTCACTTTCTCACAAAAAAACAATGCCCCGGCCGAAAGGCCGAGGGCAATATCCGTTCTATTCACAGTCGCATTTCATCGTCCCACTCTGGTTTCCAGCACCGTTACACTGCCGAGTATCGTCACCTCGCCGAAGCCGGCCGGAATAAACACACTCTCACCCTTGTAAAGCGTCAGACAGGTGTCGCCGTGGAGGATCACGCCGTTGCCGTCGAGGGCAACCAAAGACACAAAGGAGGTCTCGTCGGCAGTGACAGTCGCCTGCTCTTCCACATCGAGGCGGCGGGCGGTGAAAATATCACAGCTCGTCAGCAGGGTTTCGCGCCAGCCCTCATGGGGGATCTCCTCACCCATGGGTCTGCCGTCGGCAGGCACGGCCTTGCAGTTAGTCACGGCGATGGCCTTTTCCACATGGAGCTCTCTGGGCTTGCCGTTCTGGAGCCTGCCGTAATCATAGACGCGATAGGTGGTGTTGGAATTTTGCTGCACCTCCGCCAGGAGAATCCCTTTGCAGATGGCATGGAGCGTGCCGGCCGGAATGAAAAAGAGATCGCCTTTTTTCACCTTGACCCGGTTGACATAGTCAAGCAGGGTGTTTTCCTCGATGCTCCTGCGGAATTCCTCGGGGGTGATGTCCTCGCGAAAGCCGTAGATCAGCTCCGCGCCCTCATCGCAGTCCACGATATACCATGCCTCGGTCTTGCCGTATTCGCCCTCATTTTCCAGGGCGAACCGATCGTCAGGGTGCACCTGAACGGAAAGATTGTCCTTGGCGTCGATGAGCTTGATGAGTATGGGGAAATTGTCAAATTTGTCGCAGTTGGTGCCGAGACAGGACTTGCCCTCCTTTTCCAGATAGTCCCGGAGAGTTCTGCCGCGCAGCTCAGTGTTTTCGATGATGCAGTCGCCGTCCTTGTGGCAGGAAAGCATCCATGCCTCCGCCTGTCTGTCGGTTTCGGCATAAATATCAAACTCCCGGCTCAGTCTCGTGCCGCCCCAGATATAGTCCTTGACGGCAGGTCTCAGCTTTAACATACTTTTATGGTTACTCATGATTTTTCTGCGGCTCTTCCCCCGACGGAAAAGCCCCGTCCTTTCTGATTTTTTAAGCGGATAGATTCGGTTATATCGTTTTGCTGTTTCTAATATATATTGTATAGTAAGCACAAGTGAAAAAGAGGTGTTTCATCATGTCAGCCGCAACGATGATTTTTCTTTGTGCCGCCGGACTGTGTGCCGCGGCTATCCTGATTTTTTCCACCAAAAGCGGACATTTCCTGCGTTGTGCCCTGCCATCGGTGCTTTCCGGCGTGGGCGCGCTTTTTGCCGTGAATATACTCAGCCGCTTCACGGGTGTCTGCATACCCGTCAACTGGATATCCCTGCCGGTCAGCGCCGTCTTTTCTCTGCCGGGCGTCATCGCGCTGATCCTCTCTCAGTTAGTCTGAGCTTCAGCTAAGAGTCCGTTCTACGCCCCGGGCAATGGCGGCGGCGAAAAGCTGTTCATTGCCGGCGTCGATGAGCTTGTAACACTCCTCGTCGTTGGTCATATAGCCCACCTCGATGAGAACGCTCGGACAGTCCTCGATGCGTGTCACACTGAAAGGATAGTATATCGTACCGTCGGCAAGAGCGTCATAAATATCTGTCCTGCCGGGATAGAGGTTGTTTTTGAATACGCTCAGCAGCTCCTCATAGACATTCCTGGCAAGGGGCTGAGAATAGGGCTTATAATAATAAGCCGAGGTGCCGATATTGGCAGGGTTTTCCGAGCCGTTGCAGTGGATCGCCAGGAAAAGATCGGGCTTGACGCCGCGGCATATCGCCTTGCGGTCCTCCAGGGAAAGAGTGGTGTCCCCTCCCCGGGTCATATAGACCGTGGCGCCTTTCTGCTCCAGCGCCAGCTTGGTATAGTAGGCAATGGCATAGTTGACATCTTTTTCTCGCACAGCCGAACCGATGCCCATGGCGCCGGGATCATTTCCGCCGTGGCCGGGATCCAGAAGAATAACGCTGCCGCTGAGAGCGGATGGCTTATTGTGAATAGTAACAACCATATAGCCTGACGAGTCATATTCCACGGAACAACCATAAAACTGACCGGTCTTTTTCAACGGCAAAGTCAGACTGACCTTTTTCTCCGCCGCCGAAACGCTCCACTGAGCCGAGGAAACCACATTGCTGCCGGATGTGTCCACTTCACCGATCACACCGGTAGTATGGTAAAAATCCAAACGGATATAGTTGGCGGTAAAGGAGCTGACATTAAATTTTTTATTATAGGCCGAGAAATAATTCTGCGGACCGTAGGTGAAATCATAGGGCACTTTCCAGTCTGTGGACAGTCGGAAAGTGAGGGTGCCGGCGGAAGCCGAGGACGAAATCACACGCAGGCTGTTGTCGCCGAGACCGGGATTATCCATGAGCTGAACATCGCTTCGCTTGACCTTTCTGCCGGAGGAAAGCTCATAGAAATACACCATTTCTTCATCTTCCCGGTTGTAGGCTTCGCTTTGGGCCGTCACGAAATCCATCGTGCCCGCAACAAGAGGCGTATAATAGGGAACATAGGTATCGTCTCCGGCAATAAGCGGTCTTGCGTCTGCATAGGGCACTGTAACCACACACATTTGCGTGCCCGTGAAAGCGGCATTGGCGCCGATGCCCGGCGAAATATAGCCGGTCTCAGGCCCTCGAAGAGAAGTTGTCGGCTGGGTCGGAACCTGAGAATAGGAATAAGCGTCATCGGGCAGATCGGGCACATAATTTCCGGCCGGTATCGTGGTGGTCTGTGTCGGCTTCTGGGTTGTCTGCGCCGCTACGGGCTTAATTTTGGCGCCGTGCATAAACTGACTTTCTCCGTTACAGGAAGCCACAACATAAACCGTGCCTAAAGACTGCATTTCTTCCAGGGTATCCGGCATTTTCACCGTGGCGGTGAAAGCCGTAAAGCCCTGAGCCGAACTGTCGCATTTTTGGGCCGTGAAGCGCTGTGTGCCCACCCGGACAGTGACCTGCGCCTGCGCCATGGCCACGACCATGATCTTCACTTTTTCTTTGGGCGATGCGGTGATTTCCCCCGAGGGGGAAACCGATTCTATAATACTCGGCTCGGAGATTTCCGTCTTGCCGCCGGTGAAAATAAACAGTGCTGCGATTCCTGCCGCGAGGAGAATCACCGCAGCCACTGATACTATAATAATTCTTTTCTTCATCATCTTGTACCTTTTCACATAGATTCCGCCTTAAACCAGCAAAATCGCTTTTTTGATTATAGCACAGTTTTCAGGCGATTGAGCTCCTGAAGTAAAAAAGTTTTAGAAAAATTTATATATGACGCACTGTAAAGGGCAAAGCCGCCGCAGGGCTTCGACAGAACACAGGCCGCCTGACGGGAAATGATGTCACTGTTTTCCTGCCATTCCCTTTCCCCCTTGCCGGCAAAAGGGTCTGCCTGTCCGGCCTTATAAAGAGCCAGTCCGGGCACAAGGCAAACTTTACTGCTGTCGGTGATTGCCAGCCATTGCTCCAGACACTGCTCAAAGGGCAGTGTTTCGTTCTCAAAGCCGTAATAAATCTGCGGCAAAATCATATCGGCATAGCCGCCGGCGCACCATTTATAGACATCGGCATAAAGGGTATGATAGTCTCTGTCGATGTCGCCGCCGGGACTGACGGAAAAGATCTTATCCCCGGGGAAGGACTTGACCAGACTATAAAGACTGCTGACAAGAGCGCTGATATTTTCCCGGCGCCAGTCGGCAAGGCTCAGCTTTCCGCCCTTTTCACGGTAGGCGGCATATTCGGCACTGTCCTGATTTTCCATTTCAGGCGGATAGAAATAATCGTCGATGTGGATTCCGCCGATATCGTAGTTTTCCAGCAGCTCCCGGGCTCCGTCGAGAATCAGCTTCTGCACCTCAGGGGAGGCGGGATTAAAATAATATCCCCCGGCGGCTTCCATCACATTGCCGTTCTTGGCCTCATACCAGCGACGCGCGACACTGCTTTCCGGCAGATCCTCCATGGAGCCCGAGGAAAGGATCCGATAGGGATTGATCCATCCGTGAACGGTTATGCCGAAGTCCTTGGCCTCGGCAAGAATCAGCTTCAGCGGCTCAAAGGAAGCACCGGACGCATAGCGGCTCAGCGGAAAAAGTTCGGAATCATACATGGCGTCGGAAAAGGGTCTGACATGGACAAAACAATCGGTGACGCCGACGGTTTTCATGTTATCAAAAAGACCGTTTATGTACTGTCTGTAGCTTTTCTCGGTGTTTCGCTCACCGGTTACGGCAATCTCCGTATAAGAAAGCCAGGTGAAAATAAAGACCTCGTTGCCGACGGCGCCGTTCTGGGAGGAGGAATTGTCTCTCATAGCGGAATCCCCGTTAAGACCCATGGTAGTGTCACCGTTTTCATCGGTCAGCGCGCCGCAGGAACAAAGGGAAAGAACCGCCAGGCACACCATCAAAACCGCCGCAATTTTTTTCATGAATTTCTCCGTCTCCTCTCAACGCCTTGACAATCAGGTGAAAAAGCACTAAAATATCATTGTGATTCTATCAGACTAACTTTAAATGATCCTTTGGAGGAATAAAGAAATGGCTATCCGAACAATCAATAAAATGAACACAAAGGACGAGGGCATCTCCAATCCCGTCAACTGTCCGAGCTGCGGTGTCAACACCGGCATGAGACTTTTCTCCACCGTTGACACTTCTCTTGCCGCCCTGATCGCAAAGGAGGACAAAAACCTGGCCTTTGCCGTTTGTCCCCGCTGCTCAGCGGTCTTTTCCCTTTCCAAGAATTACTTCCGTGAAAGGACCATGGGTACTGCCGTCATCATGACCGAAAGCGATCTGGAGCCCATGAAGAGATGAAACCGGAACTTGCGATTCTCCTTTATGTCGTCATCATCTCCCTTTTGACGGCCACGGTAACCGCCGCCGACAAAATAAAAGCCAAGCACCGCCGCAGGCGGATTCCCGAAGCAGTGCTTTTTTCTCTTGCGTTTCTCGGCGGTGCCGCCGCCGAATATCTCACCATGCGCCTGATCCGACACAAGACCCTTCACAAGCGCTTCATGATCGGACTGCCCGTGATCATCTTTTTTCAGCTGGCCGCCGCTGTTGCCGCTTTTTGGCTGCTGAAATGAATCTTATACACACGGAATCATAATCATGCTGTCTTTGGCAATTTCCCCGCCGTCGATGCCGTTTTCACTTTGAATGGCCTCGGCGGTGGTGTTATATTTTCTCGCGATATCCCACAGTCTTTCACCTTTCTGACAGAAATAAAGGGTGAGTGCCGGGGTGTCTTCTTTTTTCGCCGGCTTTTCGCTGACGGTTATATTTTTGCACAGCCGTTTGGTGCTGCTGGAAAGGATTTCACCGCTGATACCGGTTTCGAGAATCACTTCTATCTTGGTCTTACCCTGAAGCGAACAGTCGACATTTCTGGGCTGGGCAAGGACACTGCATTTGAGATATTCGTATTTTTCTTTCAGCTTGACGGAAAAATCAAAGTCCACGGTCTTTTCGACATATTCGGGAATGTTCTTGCTGTCCAGATACAGTATGCACACCGTTGCACTGCAAAGAGCCTTGGCGGAATCGCCCTGTCCTTTCATGGAGGCGGTGATATCACTGCACCAGATATCACACACCGAGGCAATGTCTGCCGACGGAATCTCTAAGGTTCTTCTCACCGTTTTCAGGCGATCCACACTCTGCACGGGAACCAGGAACTCCTGTATGGTATTCTCTGCCTCGATCTCATGGGACACCGAATAGCAATCGGCAATCGTGTCTATGCTTTTGATCTCACAGCACTGAATAAAAGCACAGACCTTGGCGCCGATTTCCAGCAGGTGGCAGTTACCGGAAGAGTCGCTTTTTGGCGTCACGATCAGGCGGCGAAGCCGTATCTCTGCGTTGCACTCGCTCTTGTCGTCAATTCCCGGCAGATCAATGATCTGACTGATAGGCATGACATGATGGAATTTCTCCGTCTTATTCTCTGCTTCCGTACAGTATAGGATATCCACATGCAGATCTCCCTTGATCAGCAGCTTATCCGTAACGGCCTTTTTGCTGTCGACAACGGCATAGGCGCTGCAGTGAAGCAGCTTTCCGACCGCCGGTTTGTCCTTCGGCAACTGAGCCGTTTCGCCCATGTCAAAGGCCCTCTCTTTCATGGCGCGGCAGTGGCCATACTGCACCTTCTGGGACAGCACCTGAACACCGCAGCCCTGAGCCTGTGAGGGAAGCTGGGTTTCACGCAGGCGAAGAAGCGTAAAATTCACGGTGATATTGGCGCCCACACCGGCCTTGCGCTGACTGGTGGCGCGGCAGTTGGCATAGTTGACCGAAGCATAGGCTCTGATCACCGCGTCTGCCGGCATGTTTTTGGCTTTGGCCGTCACATTGAGATCCCGGCTCACCTCATAGCAGTCGATATTATCCTTGTCCCCCACATAAATGAGGCGCACGGTGATACTGCCCACGGCACTGAGATTTTCTCCTGCCGCCGTCACCGCTGTAATGCCCGGCTCCACACAGCATTTGAGTATGCGCTTGATATCACTGCAGTAATCGGGCAGATTCATTTCCAGCTCCATATTCTGTTCTCCTGAAACTTCACTGTAAAGCTCCTGCGTGATCATTGTCTCTTTTTTCATACTGAAATCCATAAGTCAACAGCTCCTTTTCACTTGCTACATGGAATTTATATTCACAGCGGCCTCGATATATGACCCGCGCGCCGCGGATTCCGCTGTCAGGAAAACAGATTGCCTCGGCGAAGACTTTTCCCACGACTTTTTTCCACTGCTTTTCATAATTCATGTTTTTTTGGATTGTATTATTTAGAAAACCGTGTTATAATAATTTTGATTTTGTTTAAAAATTAGGAGGATGAAAAATGCGCAAGACAAAAATCATCTGCACCATCGGTCCTGCCTGTGACAATGAAGAGACGCTGACAAAAATGTGCCTGGAGGGAATGAATGTCGCAAGACTGAATTTCTCTCACGGAACCCATGAGGATCATCTTCAGAAAGTCGAGCTCATCAAAAAAGTCCGGGAAAAGCTGGATCTGCCCATCGCGATCATGCTTGACACCAAAGGCCCCGAATACAGAATTAAAACCTTTCAAAATAAAAAGATCTTTCTCAATGACGGAGATATCTTCACTTTCACCACCGACGACATCATCGGCGACGAGCACCGTGTTTCCGTCACCTATAAGCACCTGATCGAGGAGCTGAACATAGGAGACAAAATCCTCGTCAACAACGGTCTTGTGGTCTTTGAGGTTCAACGCTTTGAGGGCACAAACGCGATTTGTAAGGTGATTTCCGGCGGAGAGGTTTCCGACAGAAAAAGCATGAATTTCCCCAACAAGGTTTTTGACCATGATTTTCTCAGTGAGCAGGACAAATCCGATCTGCTTTTCGGCATCAAGCATGACATTGACTTTGTGGCGGCTTCTTTCGTCTCCTGCAAAAAGGATGTGGTTGCCATGCGCTCCTTCCTGGACGAAAACGGCGGCAGTGAAATCAATATCATTGCCAAAATCGAAAACCGCGCCGGTGTTGACAATATCGACGAAATCTGCGATGTGGTGGACGGCATCATGGTTGCCAGAGGCGATCTGGGCGTTGAAATTCCCTTCGTTGAGGTGCCCTCGGTTCAGAAGTATCTCATCAGCAAGTGCCGTATCCTCGGCAAACGCGTCATCACCGCAACGGAAATGCTTGAGAGCATGATACACAATCCCAGACCCACCAGAGCCGAGATTTCCGATGTAGCCAACGCCGTCTACGACGGTTCCTCAGCCGTCATGCTTTCGGGAGAAACCGCCGCCGGCAAGCATCCGGTGGAGGCTGTGAAAAACATGGCAGAAATCGCCGAATTCACCGAAAAACAAATTGACTATAAAAAATTCTTCTCCAAGACGGATTTCCGCATGGGCAATGTTCTCGACTCCATTTCTCATGCCACCTGTGCCATGGCCATTGATGTGGACGCCAAATGTATCGTCGTCAGCTCCCGCAGCGGTATCACCGTCCGAATGGTCAGCCGTTTCCGCGCCCCCTGCGATATCATCGGCATCACCACCACCAGAAAAGCCTGGCGTATGCTCAATCTTTCCTGGGGCGTCACGCCGGTGCTCAGTGAAGAATACGACTCCATTGAAGTGGTCTTTTATCAGGCCTTTAATAAGGCAAAAAAGATCTGCGGCCTCAAGCCCGGCGATCATGTGGTGCTCACCGGCGGACAGATCAACGGCAAGGCCGGCAACACCAACACCATTAAGGTTGAAGTGGTGAAATGAACCAAACGCCCTCTTCCCGACAGTGCAGACTGTCGGGAATTATTTTGCAACACATACAACAGCTTATGATTATTTTCGCTGTAAAATATTGAAAAAATCCTGTTATATGTTACAATATAAAAAATACACGGAAAGGACGAAAAAAATGAAAGCAAAAAAATTAATCGCTCTGCTTCTGAGCCTGTCATTCATCTTCGCCATGGCGGCACCGGCGTCGGCACTGAACGATGAGGAATATCCCATTGTTTATCTCATGGGTACCGGTGAGGCTATCTATGACGCGCAGGGCAACAAAATTTTTCCCGTAAACAATGATTACGGCGCACTGATTTCCGATACTTTTTTACCCCTGCTCAAGGAGCTGATCATCGGCGCCATGTCCGGCAGCTATGAGAAATATGCCGACAAATTCTGCGAAGCATGGTATCCCCTCTTTGAGGGCTATGCCCTGGATCCCAACGGAGAAAGCAGTGACGGCTCTCATATCAACTGGTCGGTGGAAACCGCCGATTATCCCCAAAAGACCTCCGATTTTAAGATATCGGATTATCGCTTCCGCTATGACTGGCGTCTGTCTCCCATCGACATCGCCAATGACCTGGAAAGATACATAGACAAGGTGCTGGAAGTTACCGGAAAAAGCAAGGTGCATCTGATCAGCCGCTGCTTCGGCAGTAATATCGTTGCCGCTTATCTGGAAAAGCACTTCGACCATGCCAGCGAAAAGGTCGCAAGCGTCGCCTATTACACACCCTCCATTCTCGGTGTCGCTTCACTGTCTGCCTGCTTCTCGGGTAATTTCACCCTGGACGAAGAGGCTGTCAATAATTTCGCCGCCTATTATCTCACAAACAAGGACTTGATCGAAGATCCCGTCACCAAAGAGGTCGTGGTAGCCCTCATCGACCTCATCACCTGGGCGCAGCTCATGGGTCTGGTCACTTCGGCGGCCACGGCTCTCGTCGATGAGATCAAGGGTGATCTTTTCCCGAAGCTCCTTTACAGGACTCTTGCCACACTGCCCTGCTATTGGTCTATGGTCGCCCCTGAGGAATATGAAAACGCCAGAGAATTCATCTTCGCCGATCACAAGGAAGAATATGCCGGCCTGATTGCCAAAACCGATGATTTCCACTATACTGTTCAGCTCAAAAACGATGAGACCATCAAGAACTTGCAGGCAAAGGGCGTCAAGTTCTATAACTTTGTCAAGTATAACTTCCCGAACTTCCCTCTCTATGAGGATTCTCACCAGCAGAGCGACGGCTGCACCAGCGTCACCCGTCAGTCTTTCGGTGCCGTGGCCAGTGATTTCGGCTACACCCTTGACAAAAAATATATCAATTCTCTGAGCACCGACAAGTATCTTTCACCGGATCATACCATTGACGCTTCCACCTGTCTGCTGCCTGAAACCACCTGGTTCATCAGGGATCTTTACCACGATCAGTTCCCCGGCAGCGTACATGATGTCATTCTCGACATCATCAAAAACGACATGACCGTCAGCAGCGGCAAATACACCCAGTATCTGCAGTATGATGTCCAGACCAAGGCCCTCTCCAACATCGAAGAAACCGAAGCCGAGCCTCCGGCGACCTCATCCATCCGCAAGTTTTTTGACAGTCTGGTGCGCTTCATAAAAGCTCTTTTCAACTTCCTGAAAAATCAGATCGAGAAAAAGGCCGACACCGCACCTGCCGCTTAACCGTGAAAAGAAATATCCTTAGCACAGGAAAGAAAAGGTTCCTTTTCTTTCCGCAGCTTGTCGAAAATTATTTTTTCGACAAGCTGTAGACTGCCGAGAAATGATGGCCGATCCCGTTTTCTTCGAGCGATAGGCGTACATAGGTACTCCAAGCGAGAAAAAACGGCAAGCATAGTGATTTTCAGCTCCATGGTTCAATACCATGGAGCTGAAATGCTTTTGAAAGCAGATACTTAATTTATAGATTTTTTTCAGATAGACCATCACTATGCGCTCGGGCGCATTTAACGACAGTCTGGGGAAAGAAAAGGTTCCTTTTCTTTCCCGTGCTTTTCTTTTGGCTGAGAAATAATGTAAACTTTTCTTGAATACTATACGAGGCCTTTGACATCATCTGGAGGGGGTGCTATACTGTTGGCATAAACACGATGACAAGGAATGATAAAAATGGAATTTCTCAGGTACGGACCCCTCAAGGCAGTTTTTGCCCTGCTGTCGATCATTGTCCTGCTGCCCTCTGCCCTCAGTGCCTCATCTCTTTCGGCACAGGAAAACTACCAAAATCAGGATAACTACATGGCTTATCTGCGCAGTGACTATTACAGCAGCTACACCCCAGCTCCCGAAAGCAGAATTGCCGACTTTGATATTGACCGGGCCATCGCCGACGGCGTCAAGTTCAACGAGGTCGCTTTTCTCGGCACCCACAATAGTTATCAGACCACGCCTACGGCCGAATATCAGAAGCTCAACTCCGCCGTTGATGTTCTCACTTTCGGCCTTGCCTCAGACGAAACCAACAACTTTAACATGGAGACTCTAACCAAGCAGCTGGAGCTTGGTATCCGAAGCCTGGAGCTGGACACGGAAACCGTGGTCAAAAACGGTGAGGTGTCTTTCATCGTCAGTCACGATCCCCTTTTTAATAACACTTCAAGCTGTTTCGATTTCAAAGAAGCCCTCGAAGAGATCAAGCTCTGGTCCGACGCCAATCCCGGTCATCTTCCGGTTTCCCTCATCATTGAGCCGAAGAAAAACCTGCCTGCCGTGGGCAATCTCAGAAACTTCACCGTCAACTATGCCTGCAAAATGGATGCCGTTATCCGAGAGGTTTTCGGCGAGAGCCTGCTGACGCCGGCCGAGATGATGGGAGAGTATGCCTCTTTCAGGGAAATGCGTGAAAACGACGGCTGGCTGCCCCTCGGAGAAACCATGGGTAAAATCCTTGTGCTACTTCATGACACCACCGTGACCGACGGCTACATCAACCGGGACAAGAGCATCAAAACCCAGGCCATGTTCCCGATGCTTCGTTATAGCGACAGAGACAAGAGCTACTGCTCCTTTATCCTGGAAAATGATCCGAAAAAAGCCGCACAGCGGCGGCAGGAATCCTCGGAAAATTGCAAGCTGATTGTCAGAACACGGGCGGATTCTTATCCCTCCTATTCCGACGCCCGCTACGCCAACGCGGAAACATGCGGTGCTCAGATCATTTCCACAGACTATCCCGTGAGGACACAGGAGTCCTCCTTCCACTGCTATTCTTTCGGCGGATATACGGTCAAGCTCGTCGAGTGAAATCGCTATTCTGACCCTTTCTGAAAAAATAAGCCCCGGAAAAGACATTTCGTCCTTTCCGGGGTTTCTTGCATTTTTGTGCGCCGAAGATCAATCTTTCGTCTCCGACTTGGGCGTCGGCGCAAAATCAATGGCCCTTTTCAAGCCGTGCATCATCAAATAATAAATAAGTGTGGCAAGCTCATGAGCAGGACGCCTTTTTTCCTTGTTGAGCCATGTCCAGAGGGTGCTGGTGATGCCTGCGGAAACAAACTGGGCCACATAAACACCCATCTCGCTGAGCTGGGTTTTGTCAATAAACTTTTCCGTCATGATATTGAAGGCTTCACCCATACTCATGTTTCCGTTGCCGCTGAGTATGACCAAAAAAGTGTCCCGGTTCTTTTCAATATATTCCAGCACGGCTGTCAAGAAGTTCAGCGAAGAGCTCTTTTCATTGAAGAGGACCTCGATATCATCGGATATATCTTGTATTATATCATCGTAGAGTTCATATTGCGTATTATAATGTCTGTAAAAAGTGCTTCTGTTGACATCGGCGCCCTCACAGATTTCTTTTATGCTGACATTGTGAATTGATTTTTGCTTCATCAAATCAATCAGACTGTTTTTCAGCAAAAGTTTGGTCATCTTAACCCTGCGACCATCGGGTTTCGTTTCCATTAAAGATCCCTCCTAAAACAGTTAATAGCTACATTATACTACTTTATAAAACAAAATGCAACATTATGTAGAAAATAATTGCGAAATTCCTCCGGTGTATCTTTTTCAGGCCGATACCGTTGACGGAAAAATCGCAAAGCGATTTGAGGAAAAATACAGGTCTTTCGCTCAAATCCGATCAAACTGCTATGGGGCGAAAGTGACCATCAGGAACAGACCTTGCAGGGGCGTCTGCCGCTGGGTACCGGCCCGCTGCAAATCTCCTTGGATCGCGCCAGAGTACGGCAGCTTCTCGTAATATGATAAACCTCGCCGTTAGGCACCCAATAAACCACGGCGGCGCCGGAATAGGCGCTTGTGGTGCTGTGGGTGGTTGCCGTTGTGTTGCCGGAGTAGGAACGGCTCGTCGTGCTGCCGGTTGTCGCCTGCACAGAGGATGTGGCAGAACCGGATCCGTAATAAGAAGTCGTATAATAAACGGAATGATCACGGTCATTTTCTAAGGTCTGCAGATTATGCTGCGCCATGGCCAGGGCATCATAATGCTGAACATAAGCCTTTGCTTCATCGCTGAGGCTGTCATAG
>JAQXMV010000223.1 GCA_029013165.1 Oscillospiraceae bacterium
CGCCGCCGGGTTGCCACCTTTCCCTTTTGTCACACAAAAAAGCTCGCTCTTCAACCTACCCGTTAAATATGCGGCGCAAAAGAATAGCGATGCTGTCTTTTCAGCACCGCTTTCCCTCTTATGTAGTTTTATGCCAATCAATCCAGAGAGCACTTCTTCAGCCACTTGGTGATCTCGATTTTCTGCGGACAGGCTTTCTCACACTGCTTGCATTTTATGCAGTCGGCGGCCTTTCCGGCTTTGTCGGTGGCTGCGGAGAAATACTCCTTGTAGTCCGTTTCTCCGGTGATCTTTTTGTTGTGGGCGGCGAAGTATTCCGGTATGGGAATGTCTTTCGGGCAGCCGGCTGTGCAGTACCGACAGGCAGTACAGGGGACAATTTTGCTGTTTTTGATCAGCGTTTTGGCTTTCATCAGCATTTCTTTTTCGCCGTCGGTGATGGGTGTGAAGTTCTTCATATAGGACATATTGTCCTCCAGCTGAGCCATGTCGGACATGCCGCTGAGCACCATAATGACGCCCGGCAGAGATGCGGCGAACCGGACAGCCCAGGAAGCAGGGGACATGTGCTCCTCTTTGTTTTTCATCATGTCACTGACGATTTTCGGCACATTGGCCAGGGCGCCGCCTTTCACAGGCTCCATAACGATGATGTCTTTGCCGTGTTTGCGGGCCACCTCATAGCATTTGCGCGACTGAATTCTCATATTATCCCAGTCCAGATAGTTGATCTGAAGCTGAACAAATTCCATTTCGGGATGACGGGTCAGGATTTTGTCGAGGACTCTGGCACTGTCATGGAAAGAAAAGCCGAGACGCTTGATTTCTCCGGTCTTTTTCTTCTCCAGCAGATAGTCGAAAACACCCAGCTTTTCCGCCTTGACCAGATAGACGGCATTCATGGCGTGGAGCAGATAATAGTCGAAATAATCCACATGACATTTTGCTTTTTGCTCCTCAAAAATGCGCGGAACATCGGCTTTTTTCTTGACTGTTCCCATGGGCATTTTGCTGGCGAGCAGGAAGCTGTCGCGGTCATGCCGGTCGGCCAGACAGGTGCCGACAATTTTTTCGCTTTGGCCGTCGTGATACATATAGGCCGTGTCAAAATAGGTAAAGCCCTCATCAAGGAAGCGGTCAAACATCTTTTTGGTTTCGTCGGTGTTGATGTCACCGTTGTTTTTTTTATCGTTCAGGGGCAGTCTCATGCATCCGAATCCGAGCTTTTTCATTTAATGTTCCTCCTTTTGCTTGTGATAGGTACATTATAACACATTGTCTGTTTATTGCAAGGGCACCGGGGAGAGTTGTTATCAAATATTACAAAAGTTATTATTTTCCCCTTGACAAGACTGTGATAAATATATTAAAATTATAGAGAAAAGACCACCCTTTCGGGGCGGTCAAATAATTTTTTTTAATGGAGGAAACAAACATGAAAAAATTTTTAGCGGTTTTCCTTGCTGCTCTGATGCTCTTCAGTCTTGCCGCCTGCGGCGGAGACGGCTCGGATACCACCACTGCCGCCGGCACTTCGGATACCACAGCAGCTCCCGTTGAGCCCGGCACCGAAACCATCGCCAATATCACAGTCGGCACCGGCGGAACAACCGGTACATACTATGCTTTCACCACTGCCGTCGGTCAGCTTCTGAATACCGACAGCTACAAATTCACAGTGGTTTCCACCGGCGGTTCTCAGGCCAATATCGAAATGATTGAGGACGGCGAGGCACAGATGGCTATTGTGCAGAACGATGTTATGAACTACGCTTATGAAGGCACCAACGGCTTCACCGCCGCTATCAAGGACTTTTCCGTCATCGGCTGCGTTTATTCTGAGGTTTGCCAGATCGTGGCCAGAAAAGATTCCGGCATTAAGACCGTAGCTGATCTCAAGGGCAAAAGCGTAGCCGTCGGCGACGCAGGCTCAGGCGTATACTACAACGCGACCCAGATCCTTGCCGCTGCCGGTATCGACATCGACAAGGATATCAAAAAGACTGCTGCTTCTTTCGGTGATTCCGCAACGGCTCTCAAGGACGGCTCCATCGACGCCGCTTTCATCACCGCAGGTACGCCCACAACGGCTATTACAGACCTTGCCACCACCACCGATGTTGTTGTCGTTGATCTCGGTGATGAGGTTATCGCAAAGCTCAAGGCAGATTATCCCTTCTATTCCGAGTACACTTATTCTTCTGCAGACTATGATTTCATTGCAGACGGAGACGGTGCCAAGACCGTTGCCATCAAGGCCACCTTCATCGTTTCCAATAAGATGAGCGAGGATCAGGCTTATTCCATCACAAAGGATCTTTGGGAGAAGCAGGAGGAAATCGCTGCTGCTCATGCCAAGGGCAAGGAAATGAGCAAGGATTCCGCTGTTTCCGCCGTGGGTAATGTACCTCTTCATCCCGGTGCAGAGAAGTATTATAAGGAAATCGGTATTATCAAATAATCTTACCGGCAATATTTCAAAAACAGTAACTTTCATGGCTGTCACTGCTTTTTCGGCAGTGGCAGCCTAAAGGAACCTCTGAACAGATCACAGCATACACTTTGATGCACAGCTTACTTGCCAGTTTTCCGTCATATCGCACAAAAGTTGCTTGAAATCCGTCAGGATCCCTGCGCAGCTTTTGCACAATTTGACGAAATATTTGACGGCGTATTCTGCACATCAGATTGATTCAGAGCTTCCTAAAAGAATCATTGCGAAGTTTTGGCTTCATAGACATGGCCGCAGGCGATGTCTATGAGAGCTTTTATTCATTTTAACCGTTGATTTTCAAAAGAACACTCTGCTGTGAAAAGGGGCGGTTGTTTTGAAAGGGAAAGCTCGCACCTGTTTTTGTCATTCAATGCAATAAAACAAAAGGAGGAAAAACTTTGGACGAAAATAAAACCTATCTGGAAGCCGAAGAAGAGGAAGTTGACGCCGACGCCATCATGGCGGAATATGACCGTGAAAGCAATACCCGTGTTTTCACCGGCTGGCGGAAAACCGTAATCACCGCCATCATGGCGCTTTTCAGCGTCTATATGGTCTCTATGGCTCTTGTTTTCCAGAACGCCACAAAGTATACCAAGCTCACAACTTTCATGGCCTTTATCCTTTTTATCGGCTATCTCATCTTCCCGGCATACAAGAAGCAGACCAAGAAAATCAATTATGTTCCTTTTTATGACATCATTCTCGCCGTTGGCGGCGCCGCTTCGTTTTTGTATTATACGATCTTTCAGAATGAAATTATTTTCATGTCGCGCAGAATCGGAACGCTGCAGATCGTTATTGCGCTGATTGCCATTGTGCTTCTCGTGGAGCTCTGCCGACGGGCAGTTGGATTGCCAATCATTTTTGTCGCCGGTGCCTTTGTTGCCTATGCGGCCGTGAAAGCCTTTACGAGTAATCCCAACACGGCTTTGAGGAGTTTGGTTTACAGCCTTTATTATGATGTTGCCAATGGACTGTTCTCCACTCCCGTTTATGTCTGTACCACATTTATCGTTTTGTTTATCATTCTCGGCTCTCTGCTGGAAAAGACGGGCATCGGCACTTTCTTCGTTGATCTTGCCAATTCCGTTGCCGGCTCTTCCGTGGGTGGACCGGCCAAGGTCGCCGTTATCTCCAGCGCCCTGGAGGGTATGTATTCCGGCTCTTCCGTGGCCAATACCGTTGGTTCCGGCTCCATCACAATCCCCATGATGAAAAAGACCGGCTACAAGCCGGAGTTTGCTGCTGCCGTGGAGGCGGCGGCCTCCACGGGCGGACAGATCATGCCGCCGATTATGGGCGCCGCAGCTTTCCTGATGTCGGAAATTACAGAGACCCCTTATTCCGTCATCGCGGTCACGGCTATTCTGCCGGCAGTGCTTTATTTCACCGGCATTTTCATGATGATCCATTTCGAGGCTAAAAAGCTGGGCCTGAAGGGTCTGCCGAAAGACGCCATCCCCAATTTCTTCAAGCTCATTGCCAAAAACGGCTATCTCCTTTTACCCATTGTTCTGCTGGTTATCGCCATGAACTATTTCAGTGCCGGAATTTCCGCCTGTTTTGCGATTCTCGGCTCGCTGATCGTTTCTTTGGTTCCCAAAGAGCTGAACCGTCAGAATCTCTGGAGACTGGTTTTTCCGCTGATTCCCGTTGCGGTGCTTTTGGGACTTTGGCTTCCCTTTGGAATTTCCAATATGAGTAATGCCATTCTGGCCTCTATGGTTGTCTGCGTGGCGATCTCATTTTTCACCAAGGATACGACAACGCTCACGCCGGGTGTGGTTGTTCAGTCTCTTGAAAACGGTGCGAAAAATACCGTCGGTGTTGCCGTGGCCTGCGGCATGGCAGGTCTCATCAGCGGCGTTGTCACCATGACGGCTCTCGGTCAGCTGCTGATTAATACCTTGGTTCCCATTGCGGAAAACAGCACCTTCCTGGCACTGTTCCTGACGATGATATGCTGTATCGTTCTGGGTATGGGCGTTCCTACCACGGCAAACTATGTGATCATGGCAACCATCACCGCACCCATTCTGATCAAGATGGGTCTGCCCGTGCTGGCGGCACACATGTTCGTGTTCTATTTCGGTATCGTTGCCGATATTACGCCGCCGGTGGCTCTCGCGGCTTATGCCGGCTCGGCAATCGCAAAATCCAATCCCTTAAAGACAGGTGTCACGGCCACAAGGCTTGCCATCACCGCTTTCATTGTGCCTTATATCTTTGCTTATAATCCCCATATGCTGCTCATCGACGCCCAGTGGTACGATGTGGTGCAGATCGTCATCACATCACTGATCGGTATTTTCGGCGTCTCAGCAGGCATGGAGGGCTTCATGTTCAGAAAATGCCCCTGGTGGCAGAGGATCCTGTGTCTCGGCGCCGGTCTCATGTGCATCATACCGGAGCTCTTTACGGATATCGCCGGTATTGCCGTTATTGTGCTGGTCATTGTGATTCAGAAGATCATGAACAAAAAGCAAAACTCACCCCTTCAGGGAAAGACTGCCTGATCTATTTACCGCCTGCTGTATTTTACGGTGGGCGGTTTCAGCTTTTCGGGCAGGGCAGAGTAGGGCTGATCGGTGGGGAAACGGTGCTGTTTTCTTTTCGTGCAGGATGCCGCGGGGGCGGCGGCTTTCCCGTTACCGCGGCTCTGTATGAAAATCCACGGCTTATCCCTCGCTCGGTTTGACCGGCACCAATTTCCCTAGAGTGCCTGAAACGCCGACCGATGAGATTTACAACACTTATTCGCTGTGAGTCGTCAATTCCAACAAAATGTTCGAAATGTGATGCATAATTAATAATTTGTTAAAATGAAGTTAATGCAGAACCAAAAGATTTACAGTATTATACATTTGAGCAAGTATATTTCATTCATTTTTGCTTTCTGCAAGGAGGAATTTTTATGAGAAAACTGGCCAAGAAAACCCTGTGTCTGATCCTGACTGTGCTGATGGCTTTTTCCGTTATGGCTTTCGGCGCATCGGCTTTGTATTATGACAATGAATATCCCATCGTCATGGTCGGCGGAATGAGAGACGACCTCGTGGACGCCCAGGGAAACACGATCTATCCCTCCGATGTCAGCCTGGTAGAACAGTTTAAGTCCACCTTTGCCAAATGTACCATGGAAATGATCAAGGCATACGGCAGCGGCGACTGGTCAAAATATGCCGATGAATTTCACGATATGATCGTTCCTGTCTTTGCCGCCATACAGATTGACGGTGACGGTGTCGTCAAGGACGGCTCCCATGCTAAGTGGACATGGACCAGGGAAACGCTGCTGAGAAAGACCTCCAACTACACCATGAGCGACTATGCCTTTGAATATGATTGGCGCGTCAGCTCCTATGATGTTGCCGATGTTCTGGCCCGGTATATTGACGATGTGCTGTATGTCACAGGCAAGGATAAGGTCAACCTGGTCGGCCGCTGTCTCGGTTCCAATATTGTGATGTGTTACTTTGAGAAATACGGTACCGATAAGGTCAATACCTTTGTCTCCTATGTGGGCGGAGCCGAGGGCAACGCCATGATCGGCTCTCTTCTGATGGGCAATCTGGCTCTGGACTCCGATCATGTGTCAGCTTTTGCCACCAGCTTTTCCAATAACTTCGGCATTACCGGAGACCCGACGCTTGACGGAATGCTCACGGCCTTTGTGTCGCTGATCAATCAGGCTGAGCTTCTGGGAATCGGCACAGGCTTTGTCGAGGAAGTTTATGAGAACATAAAATATGATTTCATGCCCCGAACCTTGCGTGACACCTTTGCTTCTTTCGGTACGCTGTGGGACTGCTGTGCACCGGAATATTATGAGCAGGCCAAGGACTTCGTCTTCAATACACCGGAGCTGAAAGCCGAATATGCGCCCATGCTGGCTAAGGCAGACCGCTATAACACCAACATCAAAACCCATGTGCGTGAGCTCCTCAAGGAGTATGCCAAGGAAATCAACATCGAGGTTGTGGCCAAGTATAACTGCGATATTTATCCCATTTATGAGGGCTGCGAGGTGCAGGGAGACGGTCTGATTGAGCTGGAGAGAATTTCCTACGGCGCCATGACCGTGAATATGGGTGAAACCCTGGATGAAAAATATATCAGCCAGAGAAAAGAGCTGGGTCTGGATCAATACATATCGGCAGACAAGATCGTTGACGCCTCCACCTGTCTTTTTCGGGATCACACATGGTTCATCCGTGACCTGGAGCACATGAACTGGGCGGAAAGTGTTGACAATTATATCGTCGACATCATCAGAGCCGACGGAAAAATGACCGTATTCAGTGATAAGAATCATCCGCAGTATATGCAGTTTGATCATAACACCGGTGCGCTTTCACCGGTGACAGATGTCATACCCGACAGTGAGGATCGGTGGAACGGCGATTTGCAGAGCTCCATTCTAATGCTGATTTTCCGAATATTAAAACTGCTGCCGAAATTCTTCAATCTGATCTTCGGCAAGCTGGGATAATAGGATATTCGTATCATAAAAACATATCGGCGCAAAAAGGAAAAATCCTTTTTGCGCCGCTTGTACTTTTATGTTGGTTCGTCTCGCTTATGCGTTGATGGCGTCCAGAGACTGCTTTTTGAGGTAGGCGTTGATGAAACCGTCGATATCTCCGTCCATGACGGCATTGATGTTGCCCATTTCATAGCCGGTGCGGTGATCCTTGACCAGGGTATAGGGCATGAAAACATAGGAACGGATCTGGCTGCCCCAGCCGATTTCTTTCTGGTCACCTTTGATATCCTCGATCTTGTCGAGGTGCTCTCTTTCTTTGATCTCAATGAGCTTTGACTTGAGCATACGCATACAGACTTCGCGGTTCTGATGCTGGCTTCTTTCCACCTGACAGGAGACGACGATGCCTGTGGGCTCATGAATCAGACGCACGGCCGAGGAGGTCTTGTTGACCTTCTGTCCGCCTGCACCGGAGGCACGGTAAACCTCCATTTTGATATCCTCTTCCCTGATCTCCACCTCGATGGTGTCGTCGATTTCCGGCATAACCTCCAGGGAAGCGAAAGAGGTGTGGCGTCTGCCTGAGGAGTCAAAGGGAGAAACGCGCACCAGACGGTGAACGCCCATTTCACTCTTGAGATAGCCGTAGGCGTTCTCGCCCTCGATGACAACCGTTGCGGATTTCAGACCGGCTTCGTCGCCGTCGAGGAAGTCGACGGTGGTGAATTTAAAGCCGTGCTTGGTGGCCCATTGGCCATACATTCTGAAAAGCATCTGACACCAGTCCTGAGCCTCGGTTCCGCCGGCGCCGGCGTGGAAAGTCAGAATGGCGTTTTTGTTGTCATATTCACCGGAAAGCAGGGTGGCAAGGGTCTGCTTTTCCAGCTCGGCCTCCACGGCGCTGACACTGTTCTGACATTCCTCCAGCATATCAAGGTCTCCCTCTTCGTCGGAAAGCTCGATCATAACCAGCGCGTCCTCATAGGCACTTTTCAGGTCGTCATAGGCCTTGATTTTATTTTTTAATGCGGCGATTCTCTGCAGAACCTTCTGTGAGTTTTGCAGATCTCCCCAGAAATCCTCGGCGGCGGTCTGCTCTTCCAGAGAGGCTATTTCAGCCGCCGTTTCCTCCAGACCGAGGGCAGAGGCCAGCTCTGTGAGAGGCTTTTCACTTTCCATGAGCTTTAGTCTCAATTCTTCAAACTGAATCATAATTCTAATCCTTTCAATTGCATTTTGCTTGATACTCGTCGGGAAACAGGTCTTATTCTTACATGATTTTAAGATCCTTTCTTCAAAATATAAGCCGTAATCACAAAATTATCCTTTTACATTATACACATTTATTTCCAAAGGGCAACACCCTTGCCGAAAAAAAGTAGCTTTTTCACGGCCTGAAACACAAAAAATGCGGTTGTCGACGGCAAAAGGCTTACGAAAATTGCAGACGATGGGGCGGGTCTTGATTATTTTCTTTTGCTCGTATATAATGTATGTAACAATCATGAAAGAGGAAAAAATATGAAATTCAGCGTTATCCCCGAACCGCTGCAAATGGAAACGGGCGCAGAACCCCTTTTCACGCTGACGCGCCTTTGTGAGATCGAGTGCGACAGTGCCGGAGAAAAGGCCAAAAAGAATCTTCTGAAATTTCTCGGTGACGCCTTCTCCATGGAGGTTCTCGGCACGGGACGGGAG
This sequence comes from Oscillospiraceae bacterium, assembly GCA_029013165.1. Lineage (GTDB taxonomy): Bacteria > Bacillota > Clostridia > Oscillospirales > Acutalibacteraceae > UBA6857. Next base: position 8,682 of record JAQXMV010000223.1, read on the forward strand.
AGAGTTGTGCTCCGGCTTTCCGAAGAGGCCATGCCTGATGAGGGTTATCGCCTGACCGTGAGGGATCACGAGGCCGTGATCGTCGGCGGCACCGAGAGGGGAATCTTTTACGGCGTTCAGACCTTGAAGCAGCTGCTTTTGCAGGGTGAGCTTTCCCTGCCCCGGATCCGGATCGAGGATAGTCCTCGGTTCCCTTACCGCGGTTTTATGCTCGACTGTGCCCGCTATTTTTTCACCAAGGAGGCTGTTTTTGTTTTCCTTGAGATGATGGCCATGCACAAGCTCAATAAGCTGCATCTTCACCTCAGTGACGATCAGGGCTTTCGGGTGATGCTGGAGGATAATATTCTGTTGACGGAGATCGGCTCTTACCGCAGTCACACGAATTTCGGCAAAGTCCCTCACAGCGGATTTTATACCAAGCAGGACATCAGAGAAATCGTGGCTTTTGCGCAGGAACGGTGTATTGATATCATTCCGGAAATTGATTCTCCCGGCCACAGTGTGAGCATGATCGCGGCCTATCCTCAGCTTTCCTGCTTTGACAGGGAACTGACCGTGGCCACGGGCTGGGGCATCAAACACGATGTGTTGTGTGTGGGCAAGGAAAGCACCTATGATTTTATATTCAGCGTTTTTGATGAGCTCATGGAGCTTTTTCCCGGCGAGCTGATCCATCTCGGCGGTGACGAGGTGCCCACGATGCGATGGGAGCTTTGTCCTCACTGCAGAAAGAAAAAGGAAGAGATGGGTCTGCAGAGCTTTGCCGATCTTCACACCTATTATCTCGGCAGAGTTGCCGCGCACATCGAAAGCCGCGGCAGAAAAGCCGTCATGTGGAATGACCGTCCGAAAGAAAAGAACGTGAGCAAAAGCGTCGTCTGGCAGCTCTGGAACAGTGAAATGAGCCACGAGGAAGCCGTCGCAGAAATGAACAGCGGCCGGGATTTCATTATTTCCTGCTCCGACGCTTATTATCTGGATCTGCCCTATGCCCTGACCGATCTTCAAACCTGCTATGAATTTGAGCCGGCCTTTGAGGGAATCAGGGAGCCAAGCCGCCTGATGGGGGCGGAGTGCTGTCTCTGGGGAGAATATGTGCCCACGATGGCAAAGGCAGGCTACTGCACCTATCCCCGTCTCGGTGCTTTCGCCGAAAGAGTCTGGTCGGCGGCAGAAAAGAAAGATTATACTCATTTCTGCGGCAAGCTGGAAAACTATTACGCCATGCTGGACTGCTTCGGAATCGACTATGCCAAAATGAGCCGGGCTATGCCCGGCGCTCTCAGCCGCATGGGCGGCAGATTATACTGGGAGAGAAGAAAGCTCCATTGGGGCGGGCTTCACAACCTGATTGATGATTTCACGGTGAAAAATAAATACACGATAAAGGAGAAAAAACAATGATCAATCTGATACCGATGCCGGCCAATATCCGTCAGAGCGAGGGAGAGTATATCCTGCCGGAAAACCCCACCGTCTATATTGACGAAAGACTAAGCAGAATGAAAGCTTTGCTGGAAAGCACGCTGAAAATCAAAGCCCGTTACCAAAGTGAGGGTCAGATTTCGTTCCTTTTTGCATCCATGAAGCCGGGCAGTTATTCTCTGTCGGTTAACGCCAAGGGTATACAGGTCTATGCACCGGATTATGAGGGCGCTTTTTATGCCATGCAGAGTCTCAGACAGCTTTTTGGCTGTGACTGGGCCGCCGTGAAAAAGTGCAGATTCACCGAGATCATCGATGACTGCGCCGAATATTCATGGAGGGGACTGCACCTGGATGAAAGCCGTCATTTCTTCGGCAAGGAAATCGTGAAAAAATATCTCGACTTTATGGCGCTTTATAAGCTGAACCGTTTCCACTGGCATCTGACGGACGATCAGGGCTGGCGCATAGAGATTGAAAAATATCCCCGCCTGACGGAAATCGGCAGCAAACGCCGGGGCTCTCAGCTCCATAGCTGGAAGTGTCATGAGGTGGACTTCACACCTTACGGCGGCTATTATACCAAAGATGACATCCGGGAGATCATCGACTACGCCGCCGAGCGCTGCATCGAGATCGTGCCGGAAATTGATTTTCCTGCCCATACGGCGGCGGCCATAGCCGCCTATAACGACATTGCCTGCAGAAATCTTGACAGAGAGGTGCACTATTACTGCGGAGGTCTTATTCCTGCAAAAGAGGGCATCAAGGACTGGAACAGACCGATCTGTTTAGGTTCTGATGAAGTGCTCTCTTTCGCATTTGATGTTATTGACGAGGTGGCAGAGCTGTTCCCCTTTGAATATTTCCATGTGGGCGGAGACGAGGCCCCCAGAGACGAGTGGAAGAAGTGTCCGCGCTGTCAGGAGAGAATCCGAAAGGAGGATCTCAAGGACGAGACGGCTCTGCAGGGCTGGTTTACCAATCAGCTCAACGCCCATCTGAAAGAAAAGGGCAAGATCATGATCGGCTGGAACGAGGTTCTCGCCGCAGATATTGTTGACCGTGATGTCGTGGCGCAGTACTGGACGCCTCAAAAGGATCAGAATGTTTTGACACACCTGAATAACGGCGGCAAGGTCATTCTTTCATGGCACAAGTATTTCTACTTTGATATGCTTCACACCTATTGCACGCCCAAGGGTACCTACGGTTTTACTGCGGCGACTGCCGGTGTAAAGGACGAACTGAAAAAGAATGTTCTCGGTGTGGAGGGTGAAGTCTGGACCGAATGGATTGCCGATGAAGATCATTTGTTCTTCAATATTGCCTCCCGTATGCCGGCACTGGCTGAGTGCGGCTGGTCGAAAGACAGCGTAAAGAATTACAGCAGCTTTGCCCGGCGGCTGAAAGCCCAGCACAAAATTATGGACGCGATGGGCATTTATTACGGTGACGATGCGATCACCATGAAGAAAGATCCTCTGCGCAAGAAATATATGGCCAAGAAAAACGGCTCGTCTATCGGTTATTTCGATTGCGAATACACACTGAGTAAACTGAAAACCGACAAGAAATAAATCCTGATCGGAAAAGGATTTTTGTCAAAAATAAACTGCTTTCTCTGCCTTGTATCAGCAAAGAAAGCAGTTTTTTATTGTAGAAATTCGAGGGCTTTGGTGGCGGCCACAGTGCCGTCGGCCACAGCGGTGGTCAGCTGACGCACGGCTTTTTTCCGGCAGTCGCCGCAGACATAGATACCGTCCTTGACCTCACAGTCTTCTCCGGCAATGACATAGCCGTTTTCGTCCAGCGGCAGAATGTCGGCAAAGCCGGCGGTCATCGGTTCCTGGCCGATGGCGAGGAACAGGCCGTTCACGGCAAGGCTGGTTTCATTGCCGTCTTTTTTGTTTTTTACGGTGATATTCTTCAAAATAGGATCCCCATGGGCAGAAAGAAGAACACTGTCGAGAATCAGCTCGATGTTTTCTGCTGCGCTGACCCGTTGCACCAGCTTCTCTTCGGCGCGGAAGGTGTCGCGGCGGTGGATCAGATAGACTTTTTTACACAGCTCACTGAGATACACTGCGTCATGGAGCGCCGTGCTGCCGCCGCCGACCACTGCCACATCTCTGCCGCGGAAGAAGTTTCCGTCACACAGGGCGCAGTAGGAAAGTCCTCGGCCGATGAGCTCCTTTTCATTTTCCAGACCGCTTCGCCGCGCTCTTGCCCCCAGGGCAAAGATCACGGCTCTGGCCTCGTAGGCCCCTGAATCGGTGACAACTTTTTTGATGTCTCCGTCGGTGACGCCGGTGACAGTTTCACTGCGGAACTCACAGCCATAGCTTTGCGCCTGACTGTGCAAGTTGGCAGAAAAATCCATGCCGCTGATATGCTCAAATCCCGGATAGTTTTCCACGCTGTGGCTCTGACTGATCTGTCCGCCGTAGCTGCCCCCCTCGAAAAGAAGTACGCTTTTTCCGCCTCTGAGGGCATATATGGCGGCGGTGAGACCGGAGGGTCCGCCGCCGATGATGATAATGTCTTTCATTCTTTCACCTCTTGTTTTGCCATTGTGGCTTAGGCACTCGCAGACCTTTCAATGACATGCAAAACTTTATATGTTTATTCTACCACAAGGTCAAACAAAATAATATAGTAAAAAGGTTATTTTTTTATAAAATAAGTAGGAATCATACTTTATGTGTGGAAATTTTCTGCACCTTGTGTTATAATAATTCGGTTAGACGCGATATGATGCTCGTTTTCAGAATATAACGGAAAGGAACGGCGGTCTTGAATAAGGTTATTGATTCTCTGAATATCAATTATATTTGCCGTGGCGAAGGCGATCCGGTTCTTTTGCTTCACGGCTGGGGCTCGAATATCAAGCTCTTTGAAAACACCATAAACATACTTGCACAGAAATATCAAGTTCTGGCCATGGATATGCCGGGCTTCGGCGAAAGCGACGAGCCGAAAGAACCCTGGTCTGTGGACGATTATGTGGATTTTGTTCTGAAATTTCTGCAGGACTATTCTTTTGAAAAGATCACGCTTCTGGGTCACTCCTTCGGCGGCCGGGTGATTATCAAGCTCTGTGCCCGGGAACTGCCCTTTGAAGTCGAAAAAGTCATTCTTCTTGATTCCGCAGGTGTCAAGCCGAAAAAGACCTTTTCCCAGAAAGCCAAGCAGGGTATCTATAAGGCCACAAAGAATATCTATTCCTCGGCGGCGGTGCAGAAGCTCTTCCCCGATGCCCTGGAAAATCTGCGGCGCAGAAATGGCTCCGCTGACTATAACGCGGCTTCGCCGGTGATGAGACAGACCCTCGTCAAGGTTGTCAATGAGGATCTGACAGATCTGATGCCTCATATCAAGGCGCCGACACTGCTGATCTGGGGCAGAAACGATGACGCCACGCCTCTTTCCGACGGACAGCT
>JAQXMV010000224.1 GCA_029013165.1 Oscillospiraceae bacterium
AGATAAAGCATGTTAGTGATGGCAAAATGAACCTGCCAGTGATTGGCGGCAACCTCAAATTCTTTATAGCCGTTATACCACTGCCATGTGACCGGAAAACCTCCGTCGGGGAGCTGTCTTGTCTTGATGTGTTCGCATTCATATTCGGCAAGCTCCCTATTGTCTTCATAGAAAATGCTACCGGGCCAAATGCCGAAATCTGAGGGCTTGGGCACATACGCCGTCGCCCACTTTTCCGTGTCCCGGCAAATATTGCACCTGACCTGCTCACGGAGCTTTTCTTCAAAGCGCACCATATCCGCGATATCCGTCTTATCCTGCACCAAGGCATCAAAAAGAGCGAGAAAACAGGCTGTAATGTGTTGCTCCTCAAATGGCACTTTCGCCGTAAACCATTCAATGGCCTGACGCGCTATTTCACAGGCTTTCTGATAGATGGCCGTGTTGTGGTCCGCGAAGCGAATGATAAAGCCTGCCAGGGCAGCAGTGGGGTTATACTGAAAGTCAGATTTCCCTTTGAACGCCCACCAGACAGCATGAGGATAATCATTATTCGTCGGCACAGTGTTGAGCCACTGTCCCTGCTCGGCATCAAAATCGGCGCCGCTTTCCAGATAGCGGAGTATGCCCTGTACTATAGGATGGTTTCTATCGGAAAACTGAATCTCTCTGAGAATCTCCGTTGCCGCCCAGGTTGAAATGGGGGTGGAATTCGGGTTGAGAAAATCCGACTCGAGACCGTGACCGAAGCCGCCATCTTCATTCTGATAGAAACTCAGACCATGTAGAACCGCCTCCCGGCTGCCATTCTCAAAGTGAAACTGCCATCTCGCCAGATCAAGAGGACGGGCATTTCTGTAGACAAACTGTCTTGCTTTTTCAAAAGTATTCATGTGATCACTCCTGCCGTTTTCTTCATCATAGCACAAAGAAACGGCCTTGTATTGTAAAAAAACGACATCATTTGTTTTTTCGTGCATATCGGACGGCTTCACCCGGCGTCATGAAATGATGCTTTTTGAAATCTCTGAGCAGGTGCGACTGATCGGTAAATCCGTATTTTTCCACAGCGTCGAGTATGTCCGAGTTTCCCTGAAACATGAGTTCCTGCCACAAAAGCTGATAGCGCAGTAAGGAGGAAAACACCTTCGGCGAAACGCCTATCTGCGTGTTGAACATCCGTTCAAGCTGTCTCGGAGAAACGGCCGTATAGCGGCATATATCGGAAATTTTGGCACGGCAGTCTGTTTCGAGCATATAGTAAATCGCATTCAAAAGATTGCTGTCTGCACTGTTGATTTCCAGCCTTTTCAGCAGTTCCGTTTGCACCATTTCGATTCTCTCTGCCATGGTGGAAGCGCGCAGCAACAGCGGCGTAAGTTTCTCCTCCAGATTGCCGAAAAACTCACCGACAGCATAAGCTCTGTTTCGTTTGCCCATAAAGCTTTCCCGGGAAAGAAGCGCAACCGCCCAGGCATAGAAGCGTATGGCAAAGGTTTCTTTGCCTTGCGGACTTTCCACTGTGCCGAGAAAATAGGCGCTTTCATCGACGGTGCAGAAAGAACCTCGGCAGACGCCGTGAGCAGAGTCAATTTCAAATATGATGTCCATGCAGGTATCGGGTATCACGATAGAGGGAGAGCCCTTTCCCTCAGGCGCCGGCAACGAAGTATCCGTTCCCCAAAAGCATCGCACATAAGGCCGCAAAGCCTCACAGGGCAGGATTTCACAGTAGGTACAATCTCGTCTCAGAGGCTCACCGGTAATTGGTCTGTAAATTTTCGCAAGTCTCAGCATGTCATCACCCTATCGTCAGATAACCAAAACCACCGGTTTTTTGCCGGTGGTCACATATCCATTATTTATACTGCTCATAGAGCTTTGCGACGATATCATTCATCTGCGGCAGCTTGCTCTCAATATCGCTGACCAGCTTGAACTGATTTCTGGCGCGGTCCAGATTGTGCTGGGGATAAGCCGTTTTAAAATAGACATCGCCGTCGAGATAGTCTGTCAGGAAACGGATGCCGCATTCGTAGGTCATCAGCTTGGCGGAGAAAGCCAGATTATCCACTTCGTCCTGAGTGAGATCGGCGGCACAGGCGCTGAGGAAGCCTCTCGCATAAGCCTCGAAGAGCTCCAGTGACAGCGTAACCTTGTCGAGATCCGTCTCATCTTCCTTGGCGGTATTGGCGCCGAAGCGAATGGCGTCGCCGAAATCATAGAGGGAGAAGCCGGGCATAATGGTGTCAAGATCGATGACGCAAATGCCCTCATCGCTTTCATTGTCAAAAAGGATATTATTGAGCTTCGTATCATTATGGGTGACTCTCAGGGGAATTCTGCCCTGCTCGTGGAGGTCAAGGAGCTTTTTGGTGTCCTCTCCCCTGCTGACGGCAAACTCAATCTCACTGCTGACCTTGTCGGCTCTGCCGGCGGCATTATTCACAACGGCCGCTTTCAGTGCCTCAAGGCGCTTGGGTGTATTATGGAAGTCCTTGATGGTCTCATGAAGCTGATCCATGGGATATCCGCTGAGATTTTTCTGGAAATGGCCGAAGCTCTTGCCGGCGCTCTCAAAGACTGCCGGGTTTTCGATCACATTGTAGGTATGGGAATCGTCGATAAAGCGATAAATTCTCCATGCTTCGCCGTCCTGAATATGATAATATTTTTCGTCTGCAGCCTTCAGGAAAGTCAAGGTCTCCCTTTCGGGATTGCCGCCGCCGGCGGCGATGCTTTCACGCAGAAAGGCCGTCACATTCACAATGTTTTCCATCAGCTCACGGGGATTTTTGAAAACATGAGTATTGATGATCTGAACAAGATACTTTTCGATATTGCCGGCATTTTCAAAAACCATGAGATAGGTGGAATTGATATGTCCGTCCGTGAAGGTGGAAAACTCTTTAAGCTCTCCCTCAATATTGAAATGTCTGCAAACTTCTAATGCTGTTTTCTGAACTGTATCCATAACCATTACCTTTCTTCAATAATAATTTCGGCAAACCTTTCCGGATTATGAAAACCCGGCGGCAGCTCTTTCATTTCGGCAAAGGAGCCGTAATGAATGTAACGCGTTTTGTCTCCGCACTTGCAGAAGTTTCCTCTCAGTGTGCAG
>JAQXMV010000225.1 GCA_029013165.1 Oscillospiraceae bacterium
ATTTTTCTTTGGCAGGGATGGCAGGATTCGAACCTACGAATGCAACAGTCAAAGTGTTGTGTCTTACCGCTTGACGACATCCCTATATATAGCCTTATAAAATAAAAAAATGGGGTGGATAATCGGGTTCGAACCGACGACCTCCAGGGCCACAACCTGGCACTCTAACCAACTGAGCTACATCCACCACATAATGGCGCGCTTGGAGAGACTCGAACTCCCGACCCTCTGCTTAGAAGGCAGATGCTCTATCCAGCTGAGCTACAAGCGCGTATCATAATAATTAAATTGGAGCGGGTGATGGGAATCGAACCCACACGACCAGCTTGGAAGGCTGGGATTCTACCATTGAACTACACCCGCATAATGAAAGTCATAAAGCTGAAACGCAGCTTTTGGCAACCGGACTCGCCTAACTGCAACGCTGATTATTATACACAATCAGCGCTGCAATGTCAAGCGTTTTTCATAAAAATTCAAAATTTATATTCGCCAATATTAAAGCTGAGAGAATTCGAGCTTTTCTTCTTTGGCATCAACAGCAATCGCCGAAAGCGGGCTGTCGGCATGATCAATGATAATATTGGCGATCTCATCTTCGATTTCTTTTCTGATGAGATTGCGCAGATCTCTGGCGCCTCTGGCGCCGCCCTCTGCCTTGGCCGCCAGATATCCGGGAACCGCGTCAGTCCATTTGAAGTCAATATCTTTCTCAGCCAAAGATGTGCGCAGCTCCTCCAGCAGAAGAACCGATATCTTTTCATAGTCGCTGACGGTCAGCGAGTTAAAAACGGCGATTTCGTCCACTCTGCCCAGAAATTCCGGCCGGAGGAAATCCGAAAGAGCCTTCATGACCTTTTCTTTTGTGGCGTCTCCCTTTTCCTTGCCGAAGCCGAGGGCACCGCCCTTTCTTTCGCTGCCGGCATTGGAGGTCATGACGATGACGGTGTTTTCAAAGTTGACGGTTCTGCCCTGAGCGTCGGTGATCCTGCCCTCGTCAAGAATCTGCAGCAGGATATTCATCACATCGGGGTGAGCCTTTTCGATCTCGTCAAAGAGGATAACGCTGTAAGGCTTTCTGCGGACTTTTTCCGTGAGCTGTCCGGCCTCGTCATAGCCCACATAGCCCGGCGGAGAGCCGATGATACGGGAAACACTGTGCTTTTCCATAAACTCCGACATATCCAGGCGAATCAGCGTCTCCGGTGTGCTGAAAAGCTCGGCGGAAAGCTGCTTGACCAGCTCGGTTTTTCCCACGCCCGTAGGGCCGACGAAGATGAAAGATGCCGGACGGCGGCGGGGACTGACCTGCACACGGCTGCGCTTGATGGCGCCGGCAATGGCATGAATCGCCTCGTCCTGACCGATCACCTTGGCCTTGAGCTTGTCTTCCAGTCCAGCCAGTTTCTTGAGGTCGCTTTCGATCACCTTGCTGGAGGGGATTCCCGTCCAGAGTTCGATCACCCTGGCGATATCCTCCTCGGTAACGGCGTTGTCGGCGGCTCTTTCGCGCAGTCCGTCCATATCCGCCTCACATTTGACAATGTCGGATTTTAGCTTGGCGATGGCCTCGTAATCCATATTATCCGTGGCGCTCATAAGCTCCTCTTCATCCTGCTTGAGCTCCGTGAGCTTTTTCTCGTTGATTTCAAGGTCGCTGATGGCCTTGTTCCGAAGATTGGCACAGGTACAGGCCTCGTCCAGCAGGTCGATGGCCTTATCCGGCAGGAAACGGTCGGTAATATATCGCTCGGAAAGGATAACGGCTTTTTTCACCAGCTCATCGGAGATCCTCACACGGTGATATAGCTCATAATAGCCCTTGATGCCGATGAGGATTTTCGTCGCGTCATCTATGGACGGCTCCTCGATTTTGACCGGCTGGAATCTTCTTTCCAGCGCCGCGTCCTTTTCGATGTTCTTTCTGTATTCGGTGAAGGTGGTAGCGCCCACAACCTGGATCTCTCCACGAGAAAGAGCAGGTTTCAGAATATTGGCGGCGTTCATGGAACCCTCGGCGTCACCGGTGCCCACAAGATTGTGAACCTCATCAATGAAAAGAATAATATTGCCGTTTTCTTTCACCTCGTCCACCAGGCTCTTGATTCGGCTCTCAAACTGGCCTCTGAACTGGGTGCCGGCAACCAACGCCGTCAGATCCAGCAGATGAATCTCCTTGTCACTGAGCTTGGCCGGGACTTCTCCGCGGACGATTCTAAGGGCAAGGCCCTCGGCAATGGCAGTTTTTCCGACACCGGGCTCACCGATGAGGCAGGGATTATTTTTGGAACGGCGGCACAGAATCTGAACCACACGGGAAAGCTCCTTATCACGGCCGATGATATTGTCGATCTTGCCCTCCCGGGCTTTGGCGGTCAGATCCGTGCAGTAAAGCGACAGGAATTTACGCTTTTTCTCCTTTTGCTTTTTGCTTTTTCTGTCCTTCGGCCCATCGGAAGACCTCACGGGATTGACCGGCTTATTCTCGCCGCCCCCCTCATTTTTGACTGTCAGGGAATTCTGAAGATCGCCGAAGAGTCCCTGCAAAAAGGGCATGGTGGGAGAACCGCCGCTTTCAAAGGAGCCGTCCTCGTCATCATCGGGGAACATCTGGCCAAACTGCTCGCTGATGGCGTCGACATCCTCTTCGGTGATTCCCATGCTGTCCATCATCTGCTTGATGGGGCCGATATTCATTTCCATTGCACAATTCAGACACAGCCCCTCGGGTACGGTTTTGCCATCTATGATCTTGGAAATGAAGATCACCGCAGGGCGTTTCTTACATCTGCTGCAAATTACTTTTTTCATTGTGTACTCCTAAATGGTAATAATTCTGATTATTTAGCCGCCTTCTCCAGCTTTTTGCTGTCAAAGTACTCCTTGAACTGTCGGTAGGTCTCCGGCATATAGCTGGCAAAAGCCACAAGGGTTGTGATGGCGGAAATCACCACGATAATGCCCGTGACAACACTGGGAAGTGTAAAGCCGAGAAGCTCATTAAAGGCACCGACCTCGGGGCCGACGGCGATAATCAGGGTCATGCCGACATAAAAGACCGTGGTGGCAACCTTACCGTAGATTTCAGCGGCGCCGGGTCTGATGCCCAGAAGCAGCATAACAAGTCCGCCGATGATCATGACGGCCTCCTTGATCAGGAAAACCAGGAAAACCCAGCCGAAAGCGTTGATGAGCTTATCTTCTGCGGATCTGAAATCAATCAGCAGCATCACTGCAATGGTGATCTGCGTCAGCTTGTCGGCAACGGGATCCAGGATCTTGCCCAGAGCACTGACCTGATTGAACCTTCTGGCGATCTTGCCGTCAAAAAGATCCGTCAGTCCGGATATGGCAAGAATCAGAACGGCGATCACTTTCTGATCGTGATAGAACAACACCGCAAAAACCGGTATCAGGATAATCCTGATGACGGAAAGTAAATTCGGTATGGTCAGACAGCCTTTGAATAAATCTTTAAATAACTCTTTCATAATGTAATCCTCACTTTTTTTGTCAGACGGTGATGCCGCTGACTGTTGAAATGAAATTTCGAACCGTCGAAATAATGACCGAGCTGTTCACAGCAGAGATAAAAGCCTCATTTTTGACCACGGAGGCCAGCAGGGCGATCAGCATGGAGACGATCACCACAACGATCAGTCCCCTGAGAACGCCGAAAACAGCGCCGAGCACGCCGTTGAGCTGCTTGACAGCAGGCAGCTTTTTGATGATGGAATTGAGCAGTCTGATGACGATTTTCAGCACAAAACCGACAACAACGCACAAAAGAACAAAAAGCACAAAACGGGCAACCGCCGTACCCACAGGCTCCACCACATTGGTCATGAGGGTGTCGATGAGATTGCCGCCCGAACCTTGGGCGGAAGCGATCTTTTCCGTGATCATCTGCTTATCCACGCCCATCAGGCTCATGATGCCGTTGAGCGAATCCGGGATAGAATCAATCGCCGCCATAGCCTGTGCGGCATAATCCTTGGTGCCCACCTCACCCAGTGCATTGGTCAGGTAGCTTTCGGCGCCTCCCCGGATAAAGGTGTCAAAAGCCTTTGGCGCAAAAGCGTCCGAAAGCAGGCGCGCGGTAATGACCGATATCAAAGTGCCGACAAGATCAAATAGGCTGGCAAAAAAGCCCTTTTTGACCGAAGCAATAATCAGCGCTCCGAAGAGTAAAACCATCAGTATATCAACAATATATGCCATTATATACCCCCTGAAAAACATTTTCATACCCCTGCCCTGCAAGCAGGAGGGATGAATTTCTTATCATTATACCACAGGTATGCAAAATATACAAGCGGTTATTTTTCCGCCTTTTCCAGTGTATTCAGAGAATAGCAATAAATACTGTTTGCACATTTTAACATTCCGACGCTTTTGACGGAAAAGCTGTATTCCTGCACCTCGTCAACGGAGGAGATTTTCCTGACCGTATCCTCATAAAGAAGATAGGCCGCGCCGCCCTCAAGACGAAGCTGTTTGATGCCGTCATGGATGTCGACGCTGTATTTTTCCTTGCCGCTTCCGGTGTAAAGGGTCAGTCTGTCCTGACCGACACCGGCAGCACTTTCCGTCACAACGGCAATATTGCCGTCTCTGTCAGCGGCATAAAAGAGAGCCTGCGACGGAAACTTCACGGTATTGGGCACAGCGTTTTCCTCACTCAGACGGAAAACATGGAGACTGCCGCCCGTCAGAACGCTGATTTTGCTGTCACTGATAAATTTGACACAGACACAGTTTTCCGCCGGCAACTGATACTGACGGTAAATTTCGTCAGAGTGGATATCAAGAACATAGACGCCGGTATAAAGCTCACCGTTACGCGTTCCGATGGTTCCGCAGAGGATTTTCTCTCCGTCGGCCGTGACATCGAAGTCCACGATATATTCATCGCTACATTCCCAGACGAACTGTTTTTCGCCTTTTTTATCCAGCACATACAACATACTCGCCGAGCTTTCGCCTCCGGCGGCTAAAACCACACCACCGTCTGCTTTCGTTTTGGCAAGGAAAATATTCTTTTTGTTTTCACTCTCGCCCTCGCGCAGGATTCCCTTTGCGTCAAAGACCATGTATTTCGACGAGAGCTTGTCATAAAGTACACCGTATTTTTCACCGGTGTAGATTCTCGGCTCAGAAAAGGTCATGGCCTGCTCAAATCTGACTGTTCCCTTTCGGTCAATACAGGTCAGAAATTTTTCCCGCAGGACAACGATATTTCTGCCCATAGCTTCGGCTTTGATAATGTTATTCCCGGTAAAGGTCACCGAAAAACCATCGGGGCTGTCCTGAATTTTCAGAACCGTATCCGACAAAAGTGCCCCGGCGCTGCTGCCGCTTCTCTGTAGGCCGACAATAACCGAAAAAGCTACCACGGCAAGAAGCAAAACCGCGATCACGATAGCTTTGAGCACTTTGGCACGGGCGTTTTTTTTCGGAGCCTTTTGGCTCTGTGCTTCATTCATCGTTTTTCACCACCTCATCAAAGTCACGGCAAAAATGCCGTCAGTCATAATACACCTTATTTAAGTAAAGTCCATGAGCCTTTGCGGTCACACCGGCAGAAAGCCTGTTTTTCTCGAGGATAATCTGCGGAATGCTGTCTTTTTCCAGCTTGCCCGCGTTGATATCCAGCAGAGTGCCCACCATAATGCGCACCATGTTATAAAGGAAGCCGTCGCCGTGAACGCGGAAAGTAACCAGACTCCCCTGCCTCTGAATATCGCAGTCAAAAACGGTTCTGACATTGCTGACAGCCGAGGATCCGGCGGCGCAAAAGGAGGTAAAATCATGGGTGCCGATATAGTCGGCGCACTGCCGATTCAGCATTTCCGTGTCCAGCTCATGAGGATAATGGAGCGCATAATGGAGCAGAAAAGGATTTCTGCGCCGGTCGTTCCAGATCTTATAGATATATTCCTTGCCCCGGCAGTCAAATCGGGCATTGAAGCCGTCGTCGGTATACTCGCAGGAGAGAACACTTATGCTCTCGGGCAGGACCGCATTAAAACCATAGGCGATCTTCTCACAGTCACGGCTGACGGGCGTTCTGAAATTACAGCAGAAAATATTGGCATGGACGCCTTTATCGGTACGGCTGCAGCCGTAAATCGTCGGTCTGTGACCGAGGATTCTCTCGGCGGCCTTGGTCAGTTCGCCCTGCACACTGACGGCATTTTCCTGCATTTGCCAACCGTGATAGGGCGTACCGTCATAGCGTAAAAAAAGTTTCAGATTGTTCATCATTTATATCAGTGCTCCGAATCGGATATTGAGCAGAATCACACCGGCAACACCCAGCGCAAAAATCAGAAGCGCCACAAAATCTCTGAAAGACAGCTTCATCTGCTTCATTCTCGTTCTGCCCTCACCGCCGGTATAACAGCGGCAGCTCATGGCAAAGGCAAGCTCATAGGCCCGGCGAAAAGCCGAAACAAAAAGCGGAATCAAAATCGGCATCAGCGCCTTGATTCGTTCGATAAACTTTCCGCTTTCAAAATCAGCTCCCCTTGCTTTCTGGGCGTTGGTGATGCGCTCGATTTCTTCGATGAGCGTGGGAATAAAACGCAGGGCAAGGGTCATCATCATAGCCAGGGTATGCACCTGAATGTGAAAGATTTTCAGCGGTGAAAGCAATCGCTCAATGGCGTCGGTCAGCATAGTCGGCACCGTGGTATAGGTGAGAATCGAACTGCTGACAATCAGGCAAAGAATTCTCATGGCCATGAAAACCGCCGTATAGATGCCCTTTTCGGTGATGGTGATAAAGCGCCACTGAAGAAGCACCTGGCCGCCGGAAATATAGAAAATATTAATGATACTCGTAAAAATGACAATGGGGATAATGGGTTTGAGAGATTTCAGAAACATCTTCAGCGGAACACGCGAAGCAAAAACCGCCATCATGATGAAAAGAAACATAAAACCCAGAGACAGGAAGTTTTTGCACAGGAAAATCATGACAATGAACATCACCGTCAGAATGATCTTCATTCTCGCGTCCAGGCGGTGAACGACGGAATCGCCCTTATAATACTGTCCTATGGTGATATCACTAATCATTTTCCGCCACCTCCTCTGAGAAGCCTGAGCAGCTCGCTCTTTGCCTTTTCCATGGTGTAAACATCGGTGTCCACATCATAGCCTGCCGCTTTTAGCTTCATGAAAAGCCGGGTAAGCTGAGGAATATTCAGACCCATGTCCTGCAGTTCCTCGGCATGGGAAAAGACTCGGTCAACGGTGTCATAATAAGCCAGACGCGACTGATTCATCACCAGAATCTTCGTGGCGATCTTAGAGATATCCTCCATGGAATGGGACACCACGAGAAGCGTACTGCCGGTGTCTTTCTGGTATTGCTTGATCATCGAAAGCACGGTGTCGCGGCCTCTCGGGTCCAGTCCGGCGCAGGGTTCATCGAGTATGAGCACCTCCGGTTCCATGGCCATGACGCCGGCAATGGCGACACGGCGTTTTTCACCGCCGGAAAGATCAAAGGGAGACTTGTCAAGATAGGTTTCGTCCAGTCCCACAAAGCGAATGACACTGCGGACGCGCTTGTCGATTTCTTCTTCGGACAGCTTCATGTTTTTCGGCCCGAAAGCAATATCTTTATATACGGTTTCCTCAAAGAGCTGATACTCCGGGTACTGGAAGCAAATCCCGACCTTAAAGCGCACGGCTCTGATGTTCTTTTTGTCCTGCCAGATGTCTTTGCCCTCCAGGAGCACCGTGCCGCTGCTGGCCTTCAGCAGGCCGTTGAAATGCTGAATCAGGGTGCTTTTACCGGAGCCGGTGTGTCCGATGATGCCCACCAGCTCGCCCTTTTCAATGGCAAGGCTGATGTCCCGGATCGCGTCCACCTGGGAGGTCGTACCCTTGGAATAGATATGGGTTAAATTTTGGGTTTCAAGAATAACTGTGCTCAATTTTTTTCCTCCAGGATCTCTGTCAGGCTTTGAAAAAGTTCGTCAATATCAAGAATATCCGGTCTGAGCCTGACGCCGCTTGAACGCAGCAGACGGCTGAGCTCCGTGGCTTCGGGCACATCAAGGCCGCAACTTTTGAGAATCTCCACATTGGCGAAAACCTCTCTGGGCGTGCCGTCGAGAAGAATATTTCCCTCGTCCATGACGATCACCCGATTTGCCTTGACGGCCTCGTCCATATAGTGTGTGATGAAAAGGACGGTAATGCCGAAGTCCCGGTTGAGCATCTGCACCGTTTCCATGACCTCTTTTCTGCCGCGGGGATCG
>JAQXMV010000226.1 GCA_029013165.1 Oscillospiraceae bacterium
AGAAAGGCACCGTCAAGGCGGAAAATCGGAAAAACGCGGGCGCCATGTTCACCATCCGCTTTTATAAGGGAACCGTCTGATCGGCGGCTCCCTTTTTTCTTAAAGTGACAGATCAGTCACTTTAGAGTCACTCCCGTGTCATCTTGACAAAGTAGAATATGGGTGTAAAAAGCGAAAGGAGCATTCCACTATGGAAATATTAAGAGTTGAAAATCTCACAAAGGTATACGGAAAAGGTGAAAACGAGGTGCGAGCACTTGACGGCGTATCCTTTTCGGTAAATAAAGGAGAGTTTATCGCCGTGATCGGTCCCTCGGGCTCGGGCAAATCCACTCTGCTTCACAGTCTCGGCGGTGTGGACCGGCCTACAAGCGGCAGGGTGCTTATGGACGGCAAAGATGTGTACGCGCAGAACGAGGAACAGCTTGCCATCTTTCGCCGCCGTCAGGTAGGGCTGATCTACCAGTTTTACAATCTTATCCCCGTACTCAATGTAACGGAAAACATCACGCTCCCTGTCCTGATGGATGGGCAGAAGGTCAATCAAAATCGTCTTGCTGAGCTGATGTCCACCCTGAAGCTCACCGGGAGGGAGAACCACCTGCCGAATCAGCTTTCCGGCGGTCAGCAGCAGAGAGTGTCCATCGGTCGGGCTCTGATGAATGCGCCTGCGGTGGTGCTTGCCGATGAGCCGACAGGAAATCTTGACTCCAAAAACAGCAAGGAGATTGTAGACCTTCTCAAGGTTTCCAACGAGAAATACGGTCAGACGCTCATTGTCATCACCCATGACGAAAGCATTGCCCTTCAGGCAGACCGCATTATCTCCATTGACGACGGAAAAATCACGAGAGACGAGGTGATCCGCAGATGAATGTTTTCAACAAGGTCACCTTGGCTTCGCTGAAGAAGAA
This sequence comes from Oscillospiraceae bacterium, assembly GCA_029013165.1. GTDB lineage: Bacteria > Bacillota > Clostridia > Oscillospirales > Acutalibacteraceae > UBA6857. The sequence goes on from JAQXMV010000226.1 coordinate 915, forward strand.
CCGGACAAGGACCATTGTTACGATCATCGGCATTATGCTCTCAGCCGCTATGATCTGCGCCTCAACGACCTTTGTTGCAAGTATGCAGAACTTTGTACTGAGATATACAATCTACAAAACCGGAGACTGGCACGGTGCGGTTTATGACGCCGCATACAAGGATTATGAGGATATCGGCGGCTCCGGAAAGGTTGCGTCCGCCACCTATGCGCAGGCTCTCGGCTACGCAAGGATAAACAGCGCCAACGAGCGCAAGCCGTATCTGTATGTCCTCGGCGGCGATGCGGCGTCCGGATACTTTGAAACCATGCCCGTGCATCTTACCGCAGGAGAGCTTCCGAAAAACTCCTCGGAGATCATTTTGCCGGAACACCTTGCCACTAACGGAAAGGTGAGCTATAAAATCGGAGATACCGTCACCTTTGAGGTCGGTGACAGAATTCTTGACGGCAAAAGGCTGGGACAAATCAACCCTTTTTTCACCTATGACAGCGAAATTCAGGTCGAGGTGAAAAATGACGAAAAGCTCGAAAACACCGTGGCAAGGACTTACACGGTCGTTGGCATGTACGAAAGACCCGGATTCGAGAACACCGACGCTCCCGGATACACGGCGCTTACCGTAGCCGACAGAGGAGCGGACGGGCAATCGCCGATCGACTGCCATTTCAAAATGAAAAAGCCCTCTGCCGTATACGACTTTATGAAAGAGACGGGCTATACGGATGCCTATCGTTATGCCTACAACACCGATGTTCTTTTATATTCCGGGGTTTCACGGTTTGACTCGGTTACCGCCACCCTTTACAGTCTTGCAGCTATTGTGATAGGGCTGATCGTCTTTGCATCCGTCTCTCTCATCTACAATGCATTTTCCATCTCCGTATCGGAAAGAACAAAGCAGTTCGGCCTGCTTTCGTCGGTGGGCGCTACCAAAAAACAGCTCAGAAGGATGGTCACATTCGAAGCGTTGGCCGTCAGTGCCATCGGCATTCCGCTTGGTATTGTTGTCGGAATCGGCGGCATCGGCATAACGCTTCTCCTGCTCGGTGATAAATTCAGCTCCATCGTCGGTAAAGCGCATATCCCCCTGCGGCTCTGCGTATCATGGGAGTCGGTCGTTATTGCCGCTGTGATCGCACTGATAACGGTGCTTATCTCGGCGTGGATTCCCTCGAAAAGAGCCACAAGGGTATCTGCCGTGGAAGCCATCCGCCAGAGCATGGATGTCAGGGCAGACAATAAACCGACAAAAACCTCAAAGCTCGCCTATAAGCTGTTCGGACTTCCCGGGGTCATAGCCGGAAAGTATTACAGGCGCAGCCGTAAAAGGTATCGGGCTACCGTTGTCAGCCTGTTTATGAGCATTGTTCTTTTTATCTCCGCCTCTGCCTTCACCGATTATCTGGTAAAATCGTCGACGGGAGCATTATCCTCCGAACGATTCGACCTGAAGTACACGGCAGACCTTGATACTCCCGATTCAAAAACGCCGGACGAGCTGCTGGCGCTCCTCTCGTCCGAGCAGAATATTACCGGCAGTGCATATGCCAAAAGCCTGTTTTTACAGGGCGACATCCCCCGTAAATATGTGACAGATACCTATATCAACCGTTTCGCCGATTTTGGCTCCGCAAAGGATAAAACCGACACGGATACCGTGGGAATATCGGGGTATCTGTACTTCGTGGATGATGCCGAATTTAACAGGTTGCTGAAAAAATACAGGCTCAGCGAAGCGGACTACTATAACAAAGAAAAACCTTTGGGCATTGCAATTGACAAAAATATTGAATTTGACCGGACACTTGAAAAGTATGTCACGCTGGATACGCTGAAGGGAGACCGTTGTGAGATCGAATGCCTTCTGTATCGTGAGATTGACGGATACTTCCGGAAGGGAAACAAATTCGACGAAAACGACAACGAGTTTGTCATATATCAGTCGCGGAAGGATGAAAAGGACATCATAGAGCTTCCTGATGAGGAGTCGCTTGTCAGGTACACCCTGAGAGCCGAGAAAACCATTGAAGAGGCCCCGTTCTTCGTCAGCCGAAGCACGCCGGTGAAACTGAGCATGATCTACCCGTACAGTATGATGGGAAACGTTATCCCGAAGGAGGGGCTGAACAGCTTCAGAGAGACAGGCTTCTTTCTCACATCGGGCAATCATGCCGCAAGCTTTGAAAAGCTGGCAACAATGCTGACCGAGAACGGACTCAGCACCAGAGAGCTTACAGACATTGCCCGACTTGCCGAGGCAAACCGTAATATCATAACGATTATCAAGGTTTTTGCCTACGGCTTTATTGTGCTGATCTCCCTGATTGCCGCGGCGAATGTATTCAATACGATCTCCACAAATATCAGCCTGCGCCGCCGGGAGTTTGCAATGCTGAAATCTGTCGGCATGACGCAGAAGGGCTTTCACAGGATGATGAATTACGAGTGCTTGCTGTACGGCTCGAAAGCACTTCTGCTCGGACTGCCGGTGTCCTGCGGCATTACCTATCTCATCTACCGTGCAGTCACAACGGCCTATGAGACCTCCTTCTATCTGCCGTGGGCAGCCATCGGCATCGCCGTACTGAGCGTGTTTCTGGTCGTATTCGCCACCATGATGTATGCAATGAGCAAGGTAAAAAAGGACAATCCCATCGACGCCCTGAAAAATGAGAATCTGTAAGGAGGGAAAGAAAATGTATAACCATGAAGCACCCGCACATAGGAAACTCATCTTGAGATCGCTGCTGATCTGCTGGCTGATCATTCTCGGCGGATACCTTTTGATCCGTATGGTCTTTCTTGTATTCGGGCTGCAGCTGCACCTGACCGCTCAGGGCATCTGCCTTGCGCTGCTGCCGTACTGCTTTGGGGCGCTGTATCTGTGGAAGTATTGCAAGAAGCAAAAACCGTGGTTTTATGTACTCGGACTCCTGCTTCCTGCCGTTGCCGAGAAGCTGACGCTGTATTTCCTCGG
>JAQXMV010000227.1 GCA_029013165.1 Oscillospiraceae bacterium
ATGTTTCCTCGAAGAGTAAAAAGCCGGAGCTTTCTTTTACCCAGAGACATTACAGCGCGATCATGCTCGCTTATTTTCTCGCCGCACTGATCTTACTGTTTTTCTGCGTCATTCGCGGCGCCAACCTCTGGACGGGTATTCGCAGCGGACTCTTTGCCTTTTTCGGCTCGGGCGTTTATTTTCTCACCCTGCAGCTTCTCTTTGTGGGGATCCTCATGGCGCGCCGCAAGCTCAACAGGGGACTGCTGATGACGAATATAGCAGGCTTTCTGCTGAATGCAAGTGCCAGCGGAATCGTGCACCTTTTCACTTTTTCCGCCGAGGGCGGCAGCTATGAACTTTTCACGCTTCAGTTAAAAGAGGCGATGAGTGCTGCTTTCACGGTGGGACAGGAGGGCTTTGGCCTTTGCCCCGGAATACTGGGAGCCCTGTTCGGCGGTGCTCCTCTCAACGGTTTCGGCAAGCAGGGAGCCGCCGTCACGCTGGTGATTCTCTTCCTTATCTCCCTCTTTTTCTTCAGCAATATCACGGCCGAAACTTTCAGCTCCGCTGTTTCCGGCGCGATCACGCAGGGCAAAGAAAAGCTGGACGAGGGCGCGCAGAACATGAAACAGCGCAAGGAGGAAAACCGCAGGCTGAGAGAGGAAAAAGCGCAGGCGGCAGAGGCCGCGAGGATTGCCGCCGAGCAGGAAGCGGCGAAAAAAGCCATGGATCAGAACTTCGATTTTGATGCCACAGAAATAGAACTCGATCCCAATATCGACCGGGAAACGGGTATACCCCTCAGAGAAATGCGGCGCTACTATCCCGAAGACAAGGTGTTCTCCACACCGGTCAAAGCCACTGAGGATCCGGCTGGCTCATCGGTTCATCTCAGCAGTTTTGATTTTATTTCCGAAAACGGCCGTCAACCCGGTACTAAAGCACCGCAACCGGTTGCCAAGGCCATTTCCGAGCTGATCAGCGCGGAAGAAAAAGCGGCGCCGAAAGCCCCGGCAGCAGAATCCTCCGGCGACAGGCGCGCCGTTGCAGAGCCGTTGCCGGCAAAAGCGGCCGAAGCTGAAAACAATGAACTGCCCGACGGTGATGACGATATCGTCATGAAAGCCGTCAGAGACGCTGACGAAAACCTGATGAAAAACATCAGAGAAGTGGAAAATTATAAAGAGGAAAAGAAGCGCAGAGATTATGTTCTTCCGCCCATCGAGTGCCTGAATCAGCCGGCCTTTTCCTCGGGAGAGAACTTTGCCAACGAAATGCAGACCACGGCCAAGCGTCTCGTGGAGGTGCTTGCCAGCTTCGGCGTGGAAACCAAGCTCGTGGGCATCAGCCGCGGCCCCTCGGTCACGCGCTATGAGCTTTCTCCGGCTCCCGGCGTCAAAATCAGCAAGATCACCAATCTTGCCGACGATATCGCCCTGGGTCTTGCCTCCTCCGGCGTCCGGATCGAGGCGCCGATTCCGAATAAGTCTGCTGTGGGAATTGAGGTGCCCAATAGGAGCCGTTCAACGGTTACGCTGCGCGAAGTCATTTCTTCGGCGGAGTATAAGCGCCATAAGGACAAGCTCCTGACCGTCGCTCTTGGTAAGGACATCACCGGTAATGTCAATGTTGCCGATCTTTCCAAGATGCCTCACTTGCTCATTGCCGGTACTACCGGTTCCGGTAAGTCCGTCTGCCTGAACTGTATGATTACCAGTATTCTCTATAACGCCACGCCCTCGCAGGTTAAGCTGCTGATGATCGACCCGAAGCAGGTTGAATTTACCGTTTATAACGGAATTCCTCATTTGCTGGTTCCGGTGATTACCGACGCCAGAAAGGCGGCGGGCTCTCTGGCCTGGGCTGTCAGCGAAATGGATAACCGCTACAAGGCCTTCTCCAACTGCGGCGTGCGTGATATCGGCGGTTTTAATAAATATGTGCAGTCTCACCCCGAGCTGGAGCCTATGCCGCAGATTGTTATTTTCATTGATGAGCTCAATGATCTGATGATGGTTTCCCCGAAAGAGGTCGAGGACTCCATCTGCCGTCTGGCGCAGAAAGCAAGAGCCGCCGGTATGCACCTTGTTGTGGCCACACAGCGTCCCTCAGTCGATGTTATCACCGGCGTTATCAAGGCGAATATCCCCTCGCGAATCTCTCTTTCCGTTTCCTCTCAGGTGGACTCCCGAACCATTCTGGACTGTGTGGGTGCGGAAAATCTGCTGGGCAACGGCGATATGCTTTTCGCTCCCGTAGGCGTGAGCAAACCGATCCGTATTCAGGGTGCCTATCTTTCCGATGAAGAGATCGAAAAGATCGTAACCTTCATCAAGGCCCAGGAGAATGCCGAATACGACAGCGAGGTTATGGACGAAATCGAGCGCAACGCCGTTGCCGAAAGCGGAAAGAAGAAATCCGGCTCAGCGGCAGCCTCCGATGACAGCGGCGACTTTGATCCCCTGATCGGTGACGCTGTCGACAATATCACACAGCTCAATTCTGCCTCGACCACCGTGCTTCAGCGAAAGCTGGGCGTGGGCTATGCCCGCGCGGCGCGTATTATGGATCAGCTGGAAACCTTGGGCTATATCAGTCCTGCTGAGGGCAATAAGCCCAGAAAGGTGCTGATCACCAGAGCACAGTATCTCGAAATGCGGGCCGGAGCCGATAATCCTGCGCCGTCAGGCGACTATGATATTCTGTCTGATTAAAGGAGCAATATGTCTGATTTTTTACCGATCAACCGAAAAGAAGCCCTGCAGAGAGGCTGGGACGAGGTAGACTTTGTCTATGTCATCGGCGACGCCTATGTGGATCACCCCTCTTTCGGTCCGAGCATTATTTCCCGTGTCCTCGAGCATCACGGCTTCACTGTCGGCATTCTTTCTCAGCCCGATTGGCACAGCGCCGAGGCCTTTCGGGAATTTGGCAGGCCGCGTCTTGGCTTTTTCGTGTCCTCGGGTAATATTGATTCTATGGTGGCTCATTATACCGCCGCCAAAAAGAAACGCAGCAACGATGCTTATACCCCCGGCGGTCTTGCCGGCAAACGGCCCGACAGAGCCGTCATCGTTTATTGCAACCGTATCCGCGAGGCCTACGGTAACATACCCATCATTATCGGCGGACTGGAGGCTTCTCTTCGCCGCTTTGCCCATTATGACTATTGGGACGACAAAATTCGCCGTTCAATCATTTTCGATTCACAGGCAGATCTGATCTCCTATGGTATGGGTGAAAAGCAGACCGTTGAGATTGCAGAGAGACTGAGAAACGGTGAGGATATTTCCGCGCTTCGGGATATCCGGGGCACCTGCTATGTCTGCGATGTTACGGAGACCCCTCTCACGGGAGCCGAATGTCCCTCCTTTGAGAATGTCTGCAAAAGCAAAAAAGAATATGCGGTGTCCTGCCGGATTCAGCAGGACGAGCAGGATCATATCCGAGGAAAACTTATCAAACAGCGCCACGGCAACAAGATGCTGGTGCAGAATCCACCCATGGCGCCGCTGACCACAGAGGAACTCGATGAGGTCTATTCACTTGATTATATGCGTACCTACCATCCCAGCTATGAAAAGCTGGGCGGTGTGCCGGGCATTGAGGAGGTGCGCTTTTCCATCACCCATAACCGGGGCTGCTTCGGCGGCTGTAATTTCTGCTCCATCGCCCTGCACCAGGGCAGATATGTTACCTCACGCAGCAAGGAATCCATTCTTCGGGAAGCTGAGCTGCTTACTCGGCTGCCGGACTTCAAGGGATATATACACGATATCGGCGGACCCACGGCGAACTTCCGCCGCCCCTCCTGCGACAAGCAGATGGAGCTGGGTCTCTGCAAGGGAAAGCACTGTCTGGCGCCGAAAGTCTGTCCGGCTCTGAAAGCCGACCACAGGGAATATATTGACATTCTGCGCGCTGTCAGAAGCCTTAAAGGCGTAAAAAAGGTTTTCATCCGTTCCGGTATACGGTATGACTATATGCTGCAGGATCAGGACGAGACCTTTTTCCGGGAACTGATCCAATATCATGTCAGCGGTCAGCTCAAGGTTGCGCCCGAGCACTGCTCGGCGCAGGTGCTGGAAAAAATGGGAAAGCCCTATATTGATTCCTATATCCGTTTTTCAAAAAGATATTTTGAGCTGACGAAAAGCGCAGGTAAGGAACAGTATCTGGTGCCTTACCTGATGTCCTCCCATCCCGGTTCACGGCTGGAGGACGCCATCGAATTGGCTCTTTTTCTGAAAAAGAGAAAGATCCGTCCGGAGCAGGT
>JAQXMV010000228.1 GCA_029013165.1 Oscillospiraceae bacterium
CCACAGACAAGACCAGCGGCGCTACACCCGCAGATTTCTCCGCCCACACCTATTCCAGAAAAGATGAAACGGGCATCTGCGCCGATCAGCTCATCTCCGGTCTTGACCTGATCTGGGGCGGCGCAACCGACAGCATCAACAGCGAAAACACCGCCGCCAACGGCTTCACCTACATCGACAGCAGAACCGATATGCTGGCTCTCGAAAGCGGCAGCAGATCCTTCGCTCAGTTTGACGCCGATGATCTGAAGTACATGACCGACAATTCCGATACCCCCACCATTGAAGAAATGACCGTCAAGGCCATTGATCTCCTCGATGACGATGAGGACGGCTTCTTCCTGATGGTTGAGGGCGCCTGTATTGACAAGTTCTCCCACGACAACGATTTCAACGGCGCCACCAGCAGTCTGGTTGAGTTTGACAAAGCTATCGCTGCTGCTCTTCGTTATGCCGAAGCCGACGGCGAAACCCTCGTTGTTGTCACGGCCGACCACGAAACCGGCGGTATCAAATATGACGCTTGTAAAGATGTCTATTATTATACCAGCACCGGACACACCACAGCCGATGTTCCCCTCTTTGTCTCCGCAACGGACGCAGGCTTCACACAGGACGAAACCGTGAAAAACCGTGAGATCGGTGTGCAGATTGCCAGAGTCATGGGCTACGGTGAAGACAAGTTCCCGGCCATGAAATAAGTTAATCAGAGGGCGCCGAAAGGTGCCCTCTCAGACTGCCGATAAATGCGCCCGAGCGCATTCGCGATAGATGATAGAACAAACCGTTGACAGACGGAGATCAACAGCAACAAATCGCCCCCAATGAAAAAAGTGGGCGATTTTTCCATGCCATGCAACTTTTCGGTCTTTTCAGTCGTTCTAATAAGTGAAAGGGGCTGATCAAATGAAGGACAGTTTTGAAAGGCTGGTGGAAACATACGCCGACACGGTAACGCGTATCTGCTATGTGAATCTCGAGAGCCGTGCCGATGCCGAGGACGCTTGGCAAAATGTATTTATCAAGCTTTTCAAATCAAAAAAGCTATGGGATAAGCCTGATGAGGAATTACGAAAATGGCTTGTAACAGTAACCTTGAATGAATGCCGGGACATGAAGCGAAAACTGTTTCACCGAAATCACTCAGACATCGACGAGATGGATGTTTCTTATGCACCGGATTTTGACAGGGATTTAGTGCGTGCCGTCCGGAATCTGCCGACCAAATACCGGCAGGTCATTGAGCTGTATTACTTCGAGGGTTATTCCATCAGCGAGATTTCAGGCATCCTTTCCGAAAAAGAGAACACCATTAAGTCCCGTATGAAACGGGGCAAAGAATTGCTGAAGGGAGACTTGACCAATGAATCATGAAAAGTTCAGCGTAACCACGCCCGAAGAGTGGAAAGACCATCTGTATGCCAAAATTGACACGGACAAAAGAGTGCGGATCCGGCCGGCGGCGCTTTTGGCGGCCATACTGATCATTCTCGGCCTTTCCGGATCGGCTTTCGCCGTGAAGGTTTCCAAGGCTCCGGAATATTTCGGCTCACTGTTTTTAGGTGACAGCGAACAGGCTTCCCAAGTATACTCCGAGAAAAACTACACCCTGGAAAGCAGCCGGGAGGATCTGAGCCTCACCTGCTTAGGAATCGCCGGCGATGACTATGATGTCATCCTCATCTTTCAGTTGAAATCCACCGGTGATGTGCGCTTTGATAACAACTGCAATTATCTGTTTGAGGTGCTGGATCAGGAAGCGCCCTTTATGCGCGACTTCGGAACAAGCTTTTCCAGCAAGGTGATTGACGAGCGTACTCTGGAATTGGAAATCAATTACAGTGCCATGGAAAGCAGAGGACTTGTCGGAAAAACCTTTAAGTTTACTTTTGAAACCCTGAAAGAGTATTCGCAAACGACGAAAACAATCGACTGCGCTTTTCACGGAAAAGTGACGATTGACTATGCCAGTTCGGCGAACAAGCTCAAGAAAACCGACAACACAGTGGAAATCAACGGCATAAAAAATACTCCGGTAAAAGGCACAATATCCAACCTGAATTTTGACTATACCCTAACAGTACCGGGTATCATGGATGAGTATCAGACGAAACTCGAGAAACTGATCGGCGACAGTCTCACCATAAAATACGCCGACGGCACCTCGGAAACTTTCCGGATCAAAATGCCGCCCCAGGAGGACAATGACGCTTTTGCCGGCAGCGTCGGCGTCGATGGTAACGAGCTCCGTGTGCAGCTGAGACTGCCGAAGCTCATTGCCGCCAATCAGGTGATCGCCGTGGAGCTCAACGGTGTGGAGATTTTCACCAAATAAGCCTGGTATTTCACTGCAAAAACGACAGAGGGCGCCGAAAGGTGCCCTCTCGGACTGTCGATAAAATAAAACGCCCCCGACCAATCGTTCACAGGGAACCGATTGGCCGGGGTGATCTATGCTGTCCGGATTTTATCCGTTATTGGCGCCGGGTCTACCGCAGCACTTCTTATATTTTTTGCCGCTGCCGCAGGGACAGGGATCGTTAACGCCGACCTTTTTCTTGTCGTTGCGCACGGTTCTGCCCTTTTCACTGCCGTCTCCGCCGCCGGAGGCCGAAGTCACCTTGGCCACCTGCTCACGCTTGATCTCCTCCTCACTCCTGAAATGGGCGGAAAGAATGATCTTGACGGTGTCCTCACGAATGGCGCCGGTCATCTCGTCAAACATATCGTAGCTCATCTGACGGAAAGCCACGACGGGGTCTTTCTGACCGTAGGCCAGCAGTCCGACGCTCTGCTTGAGCTCATCCATGGCGTCGATGTAATCCATCCATTTGAGGTCGACATTTTTCAGCAGGATCGCTCTTTCGATCTCCCTCATGGTCTCCTCGCCGAAAGCGGCCTCACGGCTGTCGTGGAGATCATGGGCCCGCTTAGTGAGCATATCGTAAATCTCATCAGCGGACTGACTGTCGTCCTTGAAATCGTTTTCACCGGTCAGCCAGCCGAGATATTTCTCTCTCAGAGAGGCCAGATGCCATTCATCTCTGGGGATATTCGACGGGCAGGAGAACTCCACGGCGTCGCCGATGGATTCGTCGATCATCTTCGTGATCACCGGCTTCATGTCCTCGCCCTTGAGAACCTTGTCACGCTGGGCATAGATGATCTCACGCTGACGGTTCATAACATCGTCGAAAGCCAGGACATTTCTTCTGCTTGCAAAGTTATTGCCCTCGACCTTCTTCTGTGCCGACTCTACACTTTTGGCGACAATGCCCACCTGTATGGGCATATCGGCGTCCACCGGCAGAGAATTCATGATGTGCTCCATTCTCTCGCCGCCGAAAAGACGAAGCAGATCGTCCTGCATGGAAAGATAGAAGCAGCTGTGTCCCGGATCACCCTGTCGGCCAGCTCGTCCGCGGAGCTGGTTGTCGATTCGCCTGGATTCGTGGCGTTCAGTGCCGATGATATAAAGACCGCCGGCCTCTCTGACTTTCTGCGCCTCGTCTGCGATTTCGCTCTTATACTTGGCTTCCAGTTCTTTGAATTTTTCTCTGGCTTCGATAATATCCTCATTGTCAGTGTCTCCGAAGCCCGTGGCCTCGGAGATCAGCTCTTCGGGATATTCCAGGCGGCGCATCTCGCTCTTGGCCAGGAATTCCGCATTACCGCCGAGCATGATGTCGGTGCCTCGTCCTGCCATGTTGGTGGCGATGGTGACGGCGCCCAGCTTACCGGCCTGGGCAACGATCTCCGCCTCTTTTTCATGGTGCTTGGCGTTGAGGACATTATGCTTGATGCCGCGCTTTTTCAGGGCGTGGGAAAGCCTTTCACTCTTGTCAATGGAAACGGTACCCACGAGGACGGGCTGACCTTTCTCGTGGCACTCGATGATTTTTTCGATGATAGCGTTAAATTTAAACTGCTCGGTTTTATAAATGATGTCGGGATCGTCAATTCTGATCAGGGGCTTATTGGTAGGAATTTCCAGAACATCGAGAGAATAGATCTCCTGGAATTCCTGCTCCTCGGTCATGGCCGTACCGGTCATACCCGACAGCTTGCTGTAAAGACGGAAATAATTCTGGAAAGTGATGGTGGCAAGGGTCTTGTTTTCCTTGGCGATCTTCACGCCCTCTTTGGCCTCAATGGCCTGATGCAGACCGTTGCTGTAACGGCGGCCGATCATGATTCGTCCGGTGAACTCATCCACGATGAGCACTTCGCCGTCCTTAACCACATAATCCACATCTCGCGTCATAATGCCGTAGGCCTTGACAGCGGTATTGATATGATGAGAAAGGGTCATGTTTTCGGGGTCGCTGAGATTTTCCACATTGAAGAAGCGTTCCGCTTTTTTGATACCGCTTTTGGTCAGGGTAGCGGTCTTTGCCTTTTCGTCCACGACATAGTCAGCGCCGGCCTGCTGAGCCAGCTCCTCAAAGTCGGCCTTGGAATCGACCTCGTTGATTTTCAGGCACTTCAGAGAACGGACAAAGGTATTGGCCGTGGAATAAAGCTCGGAGGAACGGCTGCCGATGCCGGAAATGATCAGGGGCGTTCTGGCCTCGTCGATGAGGATCGAGTCCACCTCGTCGACAATGGCGAAATTATGTCCGCGCTGAACCTTCTGGTCAAAATACTGCACCATATTATCACGCAGATAGTCAAAGCCCATCTCGTTATTGGTGCCGTAGGTAATGTCTGCCGCGTAGGCCTTTCTTCTCTCGTCGGTCTCGAGACCGTTGACGATGAGTCCGACGCTCAGACCCAGATAGCGGTAAACCTTTCCCATCCACTCGCTGTCACGGCGGGCCAGATAGTCATTGACCGTGACGATGTGGACGCCCTTGCCGGAAAGCGCATTGAGATAAGCCGGAAGAGTCGCCACAAGAGTTTTACCCTCACCGGTTTTCATTTCGGCAATTCTGCCCTGATGCAGAATGATGCCGCCGAGAATCTGCACGGGGAAATGCTTCATGCCCAGCACACGCCAGGAAGCCTCCCGGCAGGTGGCAAAGGCCTCGGGCAAAATATCATCCAGACTTTCGCCTGCGGCGAGCCTGTCTTTGAAGATCTTTGTTTTTCCTTTCAGCTCAGCGTCCGTGAGCTTGCTGTATTCCTCGTCAAGGGCAAGAACCTTATTCATGATCGGCTTGACTCTTTTTATCTCCTTGGCAGAATAATCACCGAAGAGTTTTTTTAAAAAGCTCATTTATCAATCACCTCGTTAATATTTTTTCTGAGAGATAACCATACTATTTTATCATAGATGAAATCATATTTCAACACCTGCGTCCATTAATTCGCCGGAAAGCCGCAAGGATTTTCACACAAAAAGATTTATCTATTGCTTTTTATCGAAAAGCCATGTATAATTATGTCAAACCATTTTTAAATCTAACTAAAAGGAGTACACTGAAATGGAACCAATTAAAGTTGATTTCACCGGCAACGGCGGAAACGGCAAGGGTCGCGGCAAGGGCGCTTATCTCGCGCCGGACAAGGCCGGACTCAAGCTCATCATCAGCCTTATTGTCACGGTAATCGGCGCCGGCATCACCTATTACTTCATGCTGCCACCGCTGAATTTCAAAAGCACTGAAACCTATATGTTCTTCGGCATCGTTGCCGTCATTTTCATCGCCATGCTCTATGTGACGAGCCTTGCTTTCGCACGGCCGGAATACATGGAATATGTGAAAAGGCGCAGCATTATCCCGGCGGCAATCATCGCCCTGCTGGTGGTAACTGTGGGCGTCGGTATGCTCGTGTCCAATGTTGTCTTCCGGGCAAAAACCTACAGCAAAATTATCGAAGTCAACGAGGACAAGTCCTTTGCCAGCGACATCGAGGAGGTCGACTTCTCGTCCGTACCCGTCCTCGACAATGCCGCTGCCGCTGCCCTGACGAACCGTACCCTGGGCGATCTGGCTTCCATCGGCGCGATCTCACAGTTTGAGGTTTCCAATCAGATCACCCAGATCAACTACAAAAACGAGCCTGTGAAAATCACCACTCTTGCCTACGGCGATATTTTCAAATGGCTGAAAAACACCGGCACCGGTCTGCCCGGCTATATCATCGTCAACATGGTTTCTCAGAAAGCCGAGCTGGTTACCCTGCCCCAGGGCGAATATATTCGCTATTCCGTTCATGAGCATTTCGGCAAGTATCTCATGAGACATGTCCGTTTCGCTTATCCCACCTATATTTTTGACAATCCCCATTTCGAAATCAACGAAAGCGGCACACCCTTCTGGATCTGTCCCGTGCTGGACAAGACCATCGGTCTTTTCGGCGGTACCGATGTCAAGGGCATCGTTATGGTCAACGCTGTGACCGGCGAAATGCAGGAATACACCATTGATCAGGTGAAAAGCGAAAAAGATCTGCAGTGGATCGACGGCGTTTATTCAGCCAATCTGCTCACAGAGCAGTACAATTACTACGGACGCTATCAGGGCGGCTTCATCAACTCCGTCATCGGACAGGACAATGTCCGCATGGCCACCGAAGGCTCCAACTTCCTGGCGCTGAATGATGACGTCTATATGTACACCGGCGTCACCTCCGCAGGTAACGATCAGGCCATCATCGGCTTCGTGCTGATCAACATGAGAACCAAGGACGCCAACTTCTACAAAGTCAGCGGCGCCAAGGAAACCTCCGCCATGCTCTCAGCTCAGGGCGATGTGCAGGACTACAAATACACCGCCACTTTCCCGATCCTGATCAACATCAGCGGTCAGCCCACTTACTTCATGTCCCTCAAGGACAGCGACAATCTCGTCAAGCGTTTTGCCATGGTTAATGTGCAGAATTATCAGGTGGTTGCCACCGGGCAGTCCATCGCCGACTGCACCGACACCTATGTCAAAAAGCTCAAGCAAAACAACATCAACATCAAGGTCGACATCGACAAGATCGAGAATGAAGCTCCCGACACCGAGGACAACGCCACTGAAAAGGAATATATCACCAAAAAAGGCGTGATCGACGATATCCGCACCGCAGTCATGGGCGGTGAAAGCGTCTATTTCATCCGGCTTGAGGGCGCCAAGACCTACTATACCGTCAAGGCCTCAGCCAATGAAAAGGTGGTCATTCTCAACAAAGGCGACACCGTAACGGTGAAGTTTGAGAAATCAAGCGACGCCATCATCGAACTCGTTTCCATCAAATAAATTAAAGTGGTTCCCTGCCGCCGCATCCGAATGGATGCGGCGGCAGTTTTTTAGGAAGGCTTCGGGAAAAGGAAAATGG
>JAQXMV010000229.1 GCA_029013165.1 Oscillospiraceae bacterium
CTTTTTCGGTCGGCATAAAAAATATTTGATAACTATCCCCACAAATGAAAGAAGGTGAAACTGTGATTTCGCAAAAGCGGAAGTTAAAAACTGAATACTAAAAATTAAAAGGAAAGGAAAAACAAAATAATGTCAACAGAAAGAACAGAATATCTGAGTCCCGATTTGCTGCAACCGTTTGAAAACAATCCGTTTCAGAGCGTTGATGAAAACGAATATGACGAGCTTCGTGACAGCATTAAAGAGTTCGGAATCATCACACCGCTGATTGTTAATAAGTCGGATAACGGTTATGAAATCATCTCCGGTCACAGACGATGGCAGATTGCAAAAGAACTGAAACTTGAAGTTGTTCCCGTATATGTCAGAGAGCTTTCAAAAGAAGAAGCGATAATCAGTTTTGTGGATTGCAATTTGTGCCGAGAGAAAATCCTGCCGAGCGAAAAAGCTCGTGCTTACAAAATGAGACATGATGCAATGAAAAAGCAGGGAGCAAGAACAGATTTAACTTCGTCACAAGTTGGGACGAAGTTCCGCAGTGATGAATTGCTTGCAGAAACGATGCCCGATTCCCGAATGCAGATTCAGAGATATATCCGTCTTAATAATCTGCAAAAGCCGCTTCTCGATATGGTGGATGAAGGTAGAATTTCGTTCACTCCCGCAGTTGAACTTTCGTATTTAACGGAAGCTGAACAGCTAGATTTGATTGAAACAATTGAGAGTGAAGACTGCACACCGTCACTTTCTCAGGCTCAGCGTATGCATAAGTTAAGTGATGAAAAGAAGCTGACTATGGATGATATCTTCTCCATTATGCAGGAGCAGAAAGCAAACCAGAAAGAGTATATCAGGATTCCCGTTGAAACTTTCAGGAAGTATTTCAAAAAGGATATGCCGCCGAAACAGATGGAAGAAATAACGGAAAAAGCCCTTGCCCGATATGCAGCTTTTCTTCAGAAACAAAGGCGGTGGGAACGATAAAAACGGAGGATAAGTCTTAACAAGCACTGAATTTGTGTCCTCACATTTGCTTGTTACGACTTTTTTATGCTGCGCAAAGTCTTAACAAGCATTGGAATTGAATAGTCATCTTTGCTTGTTACGACTTTTTCAACCACGACAAAGTCTAACAAGCATTAAATATGTGGGAGACAAATTCCGCTTGTTAAGGACTAACCCCTAACACCCCGACAGAAATAAAAATAAAACTTTAATAAGGAGGAATGTATTTGTCAGGAATAGTAATATCCTTTTGGGAGTATTGCAAATTAAATTTTCATAAGGTATTCGACGGTACCGTTGCTGAATGCAGATGGGGTAAGGTTGAAAAAACGGATACTGAAGAATATGTTATCAACGGTGTTCGTTATATCGTTTCAACACAGCATAGTGAAACAGAAAATATGACGCTTAAGGACAGAATCAAAAAATATATTGGCAGCGATTTCGCACATTTGACACCTGCCGAAGATTTAAATACGATTAACACAGAATGTGTATGTTTGACTGCCGGAAAGGAGGACTAATGCAGTCAGAATATTCAGGAATTACAGCTTTATATTGTCGTCTCTCCCGAGATGACGGCAAAGAATGTGAGAGTAATTCAATAGAAAGTCAGAAGTTAATGCTTGCCCGTTATGCAAAGGAAAAGGGGTTTGAAAACATAAGGTACTATGTTGATGACGGCTATACGGGTACAAACTTCAATCGTCCCGATTTCAAAAGAATGATGGATGATGTTGAAGCGGGATATATCTCAACAATTGTCGTTAAGGATATGTCACGATTCGGAAGAAACTATGTTGAGGTTGGTCTTTATACCGAATCATACTTTCCCGAAAATAATATCCGTTTTATTGCAATCACGGATTTAGTTGACAGTGCTGACGGCGAAAACGAAATCATTCCGTTCAAAAACGTTATGAACGAGATGTATGCAAGAGATATTTCAAAGAAAGTACGCTCGGCAAAACGAATAAGAGGAAATATGGGGGAACCGCTTTCTCAGCCGCCTTACGGGTATATGAAAGACCCTCAGAATCCAAAAAGATGGATTGTTGAGCCTGAAGCTGCAAAGGTTGTAAAAGAGATTTTTATGCTTTACCTTGAAGGTTACGGTCAGGATAAAATCGCAAGACATCTTCAGGACAAGGGCATTAAAAACTGCACATCCTATTGGCAGGAAAGAGGAATCGGCAGAGGTGGTAAAAAGGTTCAGCCGAACCCATACAAATGGAAAAGCTCAACGATTCGTCAGATTCTTATGCGTCAGGAATATTGCGGTGATGTGGTGAATTTCAAAACTTATTCGAAATCGTTTAAAAACAAGAAGCGGCATCTGAGCCCGAAAGAAGATTTGAAAATTTTCAAGGATGTTCATGAGCCGATTATCGACCGTGATACCTTTGAAGCGGTGCAGAAACTTATGGGAACTTGCAAACGCCGTGATCCGTTACCCGAAAACGGAAAGAAAAACATCTTCTGCGATTTTCTTGTCTGTGCGGAGTGCGGTCATAAGCTGTGGTATCATGTGAACACAAGAAACAAGGATATTCACTATTTCAGTTGCTCCAACTACTACAAGGATTACAGAGGCAGTTGTCAGCACAGGCATTATGTGCGTGCTGATGCTATTGAGCAGATAGTGCTGATGGAGCTGAAGAAGCTTGCCGGTTATCTCAAAAACAACGAGGACGAGCTTGTTGAAGTTCTTACAATGAAAACGGAAGCAGATATACAGGCAGAGAGAAGGTTTCTCAATTCGGAAATTCAAAGGTGTATATCAAGACAAAATACAGTAAATGCCCTTTATGAAAAACTGTACGAGGATAATGTTCTCGGCAAAGTGTCGGATGCTTGGTTTCTGCATTTGTCCCACAAATATGAAGTGGAAAAGACAGAGCTGAAAACTAAACTGTCAAAGCTATATGAAGACCTTGAAGCCTTGGCGGGTAGAAAAAATGATAAGGATATGTTCGTAGAATCGGTAAGACGATTTATGCGGATGGATACTCTCAACGCACCGCTTTTGCGAGAACTGATTGATCATATTGATGTCTACGAAACAGAGGGTACGGGCAAGAACAAAACGCAAAGGATTGTAATTCATTACCGCTTTGTGGGAAGCATTGAAATTCCGTCAGATGAAGAAAATCTCAAAATGGATATGAGGCAAGGTGTGGCTGTTGAATATCTCACGGCATAAAACAAAAGGTCGCAGAAAGCTCTGCGACTGATACATAAAAGCACTATGAAGAAGCAAAAAACAGAGTGTTCATCACTTGAATCCGTAATGAACACTCGAAATGGTGGGCAGGGATGGATTCGAACCATCGAAGTCGTTGACGGCAGATTTACAGTCTGCTCCCTTTGGCCACTCGGGAACCTACCCATATTGAAATTTTGCTTCGGAAGTGATGCGCTCACCGGCCTCCGTCGAAAAAACTGGAGCTGGTGGACGGACTCGAACCCCCGACCTGCTGATTACAAATCAGCTGCTCTACCAACTGAGCTACACCAGCGCGTACGGCCTCGCAGTGAGACTGACCTCACCGAATGCTTGAATATAATATCATAAGCCCGGTGATAAGTCAAGGCTTTTTTTCAACTTTTTTCATTTTTTCTCTGCTTTCTTGCCTGCAAAAAATGACACCCATGTAAAAAAATCATCTATATTCGACAGAAATTTCTCACTCAAGTATTGAAATCGCTTCTCTTGTATGCTATACTCATATCAAATTTGATATCCCGAAGAAACTTTTGGGATCGCACCGAAGGAGCGAGACCGAAAGCGGAGGGAGCTCTGGAGAATCTCTTTGATGGGTGCCGAAGGTGCAAGGGTAAAACCGAATCTCTCAGGCAAAAGGATAGAGCATCGTGATATCTGCTAAAAGTCGGAAATACAGTCATATCCGGTCTTTTCGGCGCATAAGGATTCTTCTGAGTTGCTGTTTGTTAATAGCAGCTTTTTTATTTTGGTTTGGGGGTATTGTCCATGGATACACTGCTGGGTATCGTGCAAAAAATCAATTTCTATCTTTCCGATTACATCCTTGTGATCATGCTGGTGGGCACCGGTCTTTTCTTCACGATTAAGACCCGGTTCGTCCAGGTTCGCTGTTTCTCAGAGGGTATCCGGAAGGTTTTCGGCAAAGGCGGAAACACCTCTGACGGAAAAAGTCTCAGTCCCTTTCAGGCTCTCGCCACAGCCGTTGCCGCCCAAGTGGGCACGGGCAATATCGTCGGCGCCTGCGGCGCTATCCTGACAGGCGGCCCCGGTGCAGTTTTCTGGATGTGGATTATTGCCTTTTTCGGCATGGCAACCATCTATGCCGAAGCTGTGCTAGCACAGGAAACCCGTGAAAAAGACCCCGACGGAACCGTCCGCGGCGGCCCCATCTATTACATCAAAAAAGCCTTCCCCGGCTCAGTCGGAAAGGCACTCTCGGTTTTCTTCAGTGTCGCCGCCGTCCTCGCCCTCGGCTTCATGGGCGCTATGGTTCAGTCCAATTCCATCAGTAATTCTTTCGGTAAAGCTTTCTCCATCCCCGGCTGGCTCATCGGTATCGTTGTGGCCGCCCTTTCGGGCATCATCTTCATCGGCGGTGTGAAAAGAATCGCCAGCGTCACAGAAAAGCTCGTACCCGTTATGGCGATACTCTATCTCGCCGGCGGTATCATTCTCCTCATCATCCGTGCCAAGTACATACCCGAAACCGTAGCTATGATATTCAAATATGCTTTCCAGCCCAACGCGATCATCGGCGGCAGCATCGGCTATGCCCTCAAGACAGCCATCAGTCAGGGTGTCAAAAGAGGTCTTTTCTCCAACGAAGCCGGTATGGGTTCCACACCTCATGCCCATGCGCTGGCCGATGTCGAAAAGCCTCATGATCAGGGCGTTGTGGCCATGATCGGCGTTTTCATCGACACATTCGTTGTGCTGACTATGACAGCTCTTGTGGTCATTTCCACCCTCTATGCCGGCGGCGGAGTCCTCTCCGTCTCCAACGATCAGGGCATCAACAAAGCCGATATGGCACAGCTTGCTTTCTCCGGCGTTTTCGGAGAAAAAGCCGGCAGTATATTTGTTGCGCTGTGTCTGCTGTTCTTCGCCTTTTCTACCATCATCAGCTGGAACTACTTCGGACGCATTAATGCCCAGGCTCTTTTCGGCAAAAAATCTGATCTCGCCTACTCCGTGATCGCCGTGATTTTCGTCTTCCTCGGCTCATGCCTTTCCAACGACCTCGTCTGGGAGCTGACGGATCTTTTCAATCAGCTCATGGTCATTCCCAATGTTTTGGCCCTCATGGCTCTGTCGGGCATTGTGGTGAAATCCGCCCGCAACAAACAAAAGTAATCTCTTCATTTCTCTCACGTATACACAAAGAAGTGCCGCTTACGGGTTTATGCCCTGAGCGGCACTTCTGCTATACTGATGAAAGGGAGAGGAAAAGGTGAGGTGGGAAGCCCGGCGGCG
>JAQXMV010000230.1 GCA_029013165.1 Oscillospiraceae bacterium
CGTTTGCACCTCGGTAGGGAACACGACTTGCCGTGTCTGCCTATGACAACCCTACTAATAATAATTCACCTGCGTGCTAACCTCACCCATGGTTTATGTTTTCGGAAAAACACTGCCGCCCTGCCAACAGAAAAGCACAAAAAAACGGCGCTGTCTGCGCAGCGCCACCGTGACGGAAAACTCCGTCTATAATATAAAAGTAACTGCCCTTTTCACCGGGAAACCCCCGGCGAGGGTTTCCCACGGTTCCGAAGAAATTCTCCCAGAATTTCTTCAGAGCCTCCCTTCCTGCGCTTGTTGAAGTATTTTTTCTTTTGCCGTTAGCGAAGTTGTTCATTTTAAGTGAAAGGCATTTCGCGCTTTGCGAAGCGCGACAGGGGCTCTGCCCCTTGACCCCGCAAGCCTTTGAAAAGGCTTGAGCGAAACTTTTGTTATTACTGAAAATCCTGATTTCTGCCTTGCCAAAGGCATATAATTGTGTTATCATGATAGTGCCATGATGAGTGTCAATGGCAAAGGAGGAAAAATATGAACACAATCGAAAAGAAAAAACATTCCGGCTTTCGGATGTGGACCCTCATCTGGGGTCTCGGCCTCGCCGGACAGATCTGCTGGAACATGGAAAACCAGTGGTTCAACACCTTCGTCTACACTAAAATCGGCAAGGATCCGTCCATCATTACCGGTATGCTGATCTGCAGTGCCCTGGCCACAACCTTTGCCACCTTTTTCTTCGGCACCTGGGCAGACCGCACCGGAAAAAGACGCATCTTCATTTCCGTCGGCTATATTCTCTGGGGCATTTTCACCATCTGCTTCGGCCTGACGGAATTTATCAGCAAGGAGCTTTACCTCCTCGCCGGAATCAGCGTCGTTCTCGCTGATACGGTCATGAGCTTTTTCGGCTCCATGGGTAACGATGCCGGCTTCAACACCTGGACAACGGATATCCTCACGGACAAAAACCGCGGTCAGATCGGCGCGGCTCTTGCCACCCAGCCGGTGCTCGGAACCATTCTCGGTACCGTCGTCGGCGGTCTGCTGGTGGGTCAGGACAATAATTACATGAGACTTTTCATCACCATGGGCGTTCTTGTCATCGCCTTCGGCGTCCTCTCCATGATCTTCCTCGGCAAGCAGGACGATGTGGAGCCATCGGTCAGAGGCAGTTTCTTCCGTCAGTTCATCTCCGTCTTTAATTTCAAGAGCTTTTTCAAGCTCAAGGAGCTGGTCTGGGTCAATATCGCCGTTTCCGTTTTCTTCATCGGTTTCAATGTCTATTTTGCCTATATCGGCAACTATATCATCTATTATCTCGGCTACACCGCCGACATGATGGGCATTATCGAGGCCGTTCCTCTGGTACTGTCCATGCTCATGTCCATTCCTGCCTCACGGCTGATCAACAAAGGCAAGCATATCCTGGTCAGTGTCATCGCCATCGTTTTCAATATTGCCGGTCTGCTGGTGCTCTATCCCGTCAAGCCCGAATCCGTGGACAACACCAAAATATTTGACTTCCGGCTTTGGCTGGGTATCTTCCTCGTGGGCGTGGGCTATGTCACCATTCTTCAGACTACCAAAGTGTGGACCAAACAGCTTTATCCCAAGGACAGCAAGGGACAGTTTGAGGGCATATGGATTCTCTTCTTCGTGCTGATCCCCATGATCGGAGGCTCTTTCATCGGCGAAGCCGTGGTCAAAACCAGCGGTGTAGTCATTACCAATGATCTCAGCGGTCTGACGGAGTATATCCCCAACGGTAACATCTTCCTGGTGGGAGCCGTGGTCACTCTGCTTACGGTGCTGCCCCTGCTCATGGCCAAAAAATATCGGAATAACACACAAACGGAGTGAAACGACAATGGCAACAGACTGCTGCGAGCACTGCGCATATTATGACTATGACGAGCAAGAGGACGAATACTACTGCAGTGTGAATCTCGACGAGGACGAAATGGAAAAATACATGAGTGGAAATATGGACTCCTGCCATTACTTTTCGCCCTATGATGAATACAAGATCGTCAAAAAACAAAACTGAATTTTCGGGAGAGAGGAACATGAAATCACTGAAAGATCTTTATAAAATCGGCCGCGGACCCTCCTCTTCACACACCATGGGGCCGGAGAAAGCGGCAAAATATTTCCTTTCCGCCTATCCCGACGCTGACCGGTACCGAGTGATCCTTTACGGCTCTCTTTCCGGCACAGGCAAGGGGCACAAGACTGATGAAGCTATCCTTGATGTTTTCGACGGGCGGAAGATCGAGCTGATTTTCGGCAGTGTGGAAACCAAAGGGCTTCCCCACGAAAACACCATGGATTTCTTTGCCTACCGGGGTGAGAGTGAGCTCGGCCGCAGACGGATCATGAGCGTCGGCGGCGGACGAATCGTCATAGAGGGCTATCCCGAGTTAGAAGAAAAAGAGGTTTACGCCCAAAACACCTTTCAGAGCATTGCCGATTACTGCATGAGCCGCAATATCCGCATACCCGACTATGTGGAGGAAAACGAGGGACGTGAAATCTGGGAGTATCTCTGTGACATCTGGACGGCCATGAAAAACGCTATCAATGCCGGCCTTTCCACGCGGGGCGTTCTCGACGGCGGTCTCGGTGTGGAGCGCAAGGCCCAGTATCTTTATAATCAGTCACACATTGACGAAAGCGACATCACCAAGGAAAACCGATTGGTCTGTGCCTATGCCTTTGCCGCCAGCGAGCAAAACGCAGGCGGCGGTGTGATTGTCACCGCGCCTACCTGCGGCGCCTGCGCCGTTCTGCCCAGCGTTCTGAAATATATGCAGGACAAAAAAGGCTTTACCGATGAGCAGATCTGCCGCGCCCTGGCCACCGGCGGCATCATCGGCAATCTGGTCAAGACCAACGCCTCCATCAGTGGTGCCGAATGCGGCTGTCAGGCAGAGATCGGCACCGCCTGCTCCATGGCGGCAGGCGCTCTGTGCGAGCTTTTCGATATGGGCATCTGGCAGATCGAATACGCCGCCGAGGTGGCCATGGAGCATATGCTGGGGCTCACCTGTGACCCCGTCTGCGGCCTGGTGCAGATTCCCTGCATCGAGCGCAACGCCGTTGCGGCCATGAGGGCGATCAACGCTCTTTCTCTGGCGAACTTTCTTTCCACCACGCGGAAGATCAGCTTCGACACGGTGGTGGAGACCATGTACCGCACCGGCAAGGATCTCAATTCCATTTACAGGGAGACTTCCCGGGGAGGACTGGCGGCGATCTACCGTCATCCGGGCAGTTAACACACCGTTGCTATCGTGACACAAAACGCTCACCTCCGATCTTTGCCGGTCGGAGGTTGTTTTCTTTTCAGGCTGAGGTGATGGAGAGGTGGTCAGCCCGGCGGCG
>JAQXMV010000231.1 GCA_029013165.1 Oscillospiraceae bacterium
AGAATACACTTTATGCTGATCTTTTTTGTCTGTGCCTGCATCAGTCTGGTGGTGGCCGCGGCGGAAAAGCCTTTTGAAACAGTGGCGGCTTCGGCGGAAGTGAGACTGCCGGTCATTATGTACCACCATATTACGGAAAAGCCCGGTCTGGCTGGGAAATATACGGTGCTGAAAAGTGAGCTGGAAAGCGACTTCGACTACCTGAAAAAAGAGGGGTATACCAGTGTACTGATTGAGGATCTGATCCGCTTTGTTGAGGGGAAAGGCACATTGCCGGAAAAGCCCGTGCTGATCAGCTTTGACGATGGATTCGAGAGCTTTTATGCTATCGCATACCCTCTTCTGCGGGAAAAGGGGATGAAAGCGGTGCTGGCGGTGATCGGTTCAGCCGCTGACCGATACAGTAAAATCGACGATCATAATCTCAAATATTCCAATCTCAACTGGCAGGAAATAGAAGAGCTTTCGGCGTCGGGACTGGTTGAAATTCAAAATCACACCTACGATATGCACGGCAACGGAAACTCAGGCAGAAAGGGTCTGCGGCGAAAAAGCTCCGAAAGCACGGAAAGCTACCGCAAGGCTCTGCAGGAGGATCTCTGCAAGCTGCAGGATCTGATTACTCAGCACACGGGCAAAACGCCCACAGCCATTGTCTATCCTTTCGGTGCCTTTTCACCCGAGACGAAAACCATCATTCGGGATATTGGTTTTCAGGCCAGCCTGATCTGTGAGGAAAGAATGAATAAGCTCAGGCAGGGTGATCCCACCTGTCTTTACGGTCTCGGCCGATACAATAGGCCGTCGGGCATCAGCAGTGAAAAGTTTTTCACTAAGGTGCTGTCTGCAAAATGATATGGTGACGCAGAACATAAAAAAATACGGCAGGGAAAAACCTTGCCGTATTGTCTTATTCAAAGTAAATCGGATTGGTGACAGCAGAAAAATATTCTCTGCCGAAAGCTTTCACAGCGGCCTTGACATAGGCAAACTTCTCGTCGGTATTGACGCTGATGCTTCCCGGCTGAATCGTTCTTTCTCCTTTGGCGGTCACGAGAACGAGATCGCCGTGCCTGAGATTCTCCGCCTCAATTTCCAGGGAAACATGGTCGGAAGTGTTGGATAGAGTGTCACCTATCATGGCCTCGCCGCACCTGATCATCAGCTTGACGCCGTGCACCGATGAGGTGATAAAGCTGTGTCCCTGCCTGATATTTTTCATCAGGCTGTCGCAGTCGCCCTCTTCACTCAGGACTGCCGTGACAGGGTTGCCCATTCTGACAGGGAAGAATCTCCGGTGATAGTCACTGCCGCCGACAATGGGTATTTTTCTGCCTTTTTTCAGAAGCTGCGTCCAGTATTGCAGGGCGTCGGCGTTGGCGTTTCTCATGGGACCGTTCCATATCTCCAGCATATCAAAGGCCTCGTCATCGCCCCACAGATAGGGACATACGGGACATTTAGGGTGATTGACGCTGACGGTTGCACCGAGCTCTTTTGCCTGCTGAAGAAGAGACTGCATCTCTTTTTTTGTGTTGGCAACGAAGCTGTTTTCAAAAGGCGCCTTGACACCGAAAAGATTCATGTGTCCTTTGTAATGAGTCCATTCCACTGCGGGAATGAAGGTGACGCCGTCTATTTTCGGCAGAGAAAAATTTTCGCTGAAATTATTGTGGTCTGCCGTGGCGACAAAATCAAGTCCGATTTTTTTGGCGCGCAGTCCGATCTCATAGGCGGAAAACTCACCGTCAGAAGCGAGCGTATGTATGTGCAGATCGCCATAGTATAAGCGTTTTTGCTTTTCCTTGAAAGTGATCGTATAAACGACATCGGTGTAATCTCCGGCGACTTTATAAGCGCCCACAATGATTTGCCATGTGCCGCTTTTGATTTTCTGCGCAAAGTATCCTTGGGTACCGTTGGCCTGGGCCACGGTGACGCTTTCACGGGAGCTGCCGCTCCAGCCGACGAAATGACCGTCGCTGTTGATCAGACCGAGGTCGACGATGTTTGCCTTTTTGCTCTGACCGGTCAGTCCCTGAGAGCGTTTGTCATATTGATAGCGGACTGTCAGGCTTTCCACCCTTTCGGGTACTTCAAAGGGAATTGTATAATACTTACCCTCGTTTTGCTTTTCAATCCTGTGTTTTATAATGATTTCATTCACTGATCATCGCCTCTGCTTTTTCTTCTTCCTTGAAGTTCATCAAAAATGAGAAGCCGAAGCTCAGTATCAGAAGAATCGCCGGGAAAAGCACCATGAGGAATCGGGAAGCGTCTCCGGGGGCGGCGCCGGGGTTTTCGCCGCTTTCAAAGCCGAAGACCTTGTCAACAATCAGATAACCGGCGGCGACAAAAAGGCCGCTGGCTTTATTCAGTACGCCCAGCAGTGACGAATAGATACCCTCACGCTGAACGCCGTATTTTTTGGCGTCCTCGTCGAGTATTTTTGCCGAGACGAGATCCATGGAGGCCTGCACACCGGCCATACCGAAGCCGAGAATCAGCGTGACGGCAATGGCTGACGGGAGGTTCGGCACAAAATAAAGAGGAAGAATACCGAAACCGATGATGCCGAAAGCCATACGCCAGGCAGGAATGACGGTCATTTTTTTGATGATCTTAAACCATATCGGCATAAATAAGATGGCGCTGAGAATAGCGATACCAAGCAGCAGCGTGGAGCTCATGCCGTCGGTTCTGCCGAGATAGTATTTGACATAGAAAGGTACGCCGGCCTGAACGAGGCTGATGGCGGCGGCGAAAGCGGCGTTGGTCATGCCGTATTTCCAGAATTTTGGGTTGGTGACAACTGCTTTTATGCTGGAGAAGAATGTGGGCTTGGGCTTTTCCATGGCGGAAAGATCTTCGTGAGCGCCGAAAGCCATGAACCAGATGACGGCTATAGCCAGAACACCGTAGGCGATGGCCGTGTTATTGAAACCGATTTTTTCGGTGATGATGGGCGTCAGGGCAATGCTCAGCACCATGGCCGTGAGCTGGAAGACCTGTCTGATGGTGTTGGTTTTGGCGCGGTCTGCCTCGGACTTGAAAAGCTCCGGGAAAAGTGCGCCGTAGTTGGCGTTGATGAGTGAATCCAGTGTACCGGTGAGCATATACATCAGTGTTACATAGGCAAAAGCCGAGCCCTGGGCAATGGCTGCCGGGGGATTGAAGAACATGATGTAACAGAGCACCAGCAGCGGAGCGCCGATGACGAGCCAGGGCTTGCGGCGGCCGAACTTCGTTCTTGTCCGGTCAGAAAGAAAACCGTAAATCGGGTTGTCGATGGCATCGAGGAATGTGTAGGCCGCCGTAATAAGGGCGAACTGATCAAAGGTGATGGCACTGAGCCGGTCAACATAAAAAACCGTTGCAAAGGTTTTGAACATGTTGATGGGAATGGATGTTCCGAACATACCGAAGGCATAACGGAAGGAACTGTTTTTTTTAACCGCTTTTGTCTTTTCCATATCTTTTTCTCCTAAAATAATAGTCGGATTTCTCCTTGATTATATTTTATCACGGAAGATAGCTCTTTTCTTGTGAAAATTTTAAAAATTATAGTGAATTTTTTAACTTTGTTGAAAAACTGATGGAGATCATGTATAATAAAAATAAATTCAATAACGGCGGTGAAAATTTTGGATCAGGAGCAAAAGGATTCCTGCAGGGTTTTATATAAGAACAATCTTGCTCTGGCTCAGTTCGGTGTTTCCTTTCACTGGTGGAAGAGTGAAGCCACCAGTCTGCACAACCATGATTTTTTCGAGTTTTTTATCATCACGCAGGGCTCCGCCACTCATGAAATTAACGGCAAAGGCGAGGAGCTTCCCGAAAACACGCTCCGCTTTATCCGACCGGAGGATATGCACCGGATTAAGCCCTGCGGTGCCGGAGAATGTATGCACATGAATATCCCCGTAACCGAAAGCCGCCTGAAAAAAATCTGTCTCGGTCTCGGAATCGACTTTGAGTCCCTTGCGTCCGAGATCGCTTCCAGGACGGTTCTGTCACCTCAGGAGATGATGTTTTTCACCAAGCGCGCCGAGCAGATCAGTATGCTTGTCCAATCAGATATCAAAAGCTGTTATGTCACGGTCAACGAACTCATCGCCGAGGCTCTTTCCATACTTTTCAAGGCCAAACGCCGGCGAAGCAGTGAGATTCCGCCCTGGTTTGTGGAGTTGACGGAAAAGCTCCACTCTCCGGATTATTTCGGCTGCAATGCCAACGATGTGTATGCTCTGGCGTCTTTCTCGCCGCCGGTGACGGTCAAATATTTCAAAGAATACACCGGCAAAACCGTCTGCGAATATCTCAGAGACATCAAGGTTCATCACGCCCGTGACGCGCTGATTCATACGGATATCAGCATCCTTGAGCTGTCCAATATTTTGGGCTACAGCAGTCTGAGCCATTTCAACCGCATTTTTAAGAATGCCGTAGGCCTTACGCCCGCGATGTTCAGAAAAGAGAATAAATTTGAAGCAAAAGGAGAAAAGAAGAATGTTAACATTTGAAAGCCGCGTCAGAGACGCCAAAAAATACGATGTCTGCCGCGCACAGTTGGAGAGGTACACCTCGGTCAGGCAGATCAATAACATTTTCAAATGGTTTATGCCTTTCAAGTTTAAAACCCTGGCCCGTCTGGCTCCGAAAAGCATGAAAGGCTCCGTCAAGGATATGATCAGCTTCCTCAACGGAGAAAGCAATGTCATCGAATATGACGATCCGCGCTGCATGAAGCTCTGGGAGGAGAATGAGATCCCCCTGTATGAAGGCGGCGTCAAGCCTTTTATTGTTCCCTTCCTGCTGGAAAATAAAAAAGCACCGGCCGTACTGGTGGTACCCGGCGGCGCCTATCTCAATGTTTCCATGCGCGAAGAGGGGCTTGACACGGCCAAAAAGCTCAACGAACTGGGCTTTCATGCCGTGGTGCTTTCTTACCGCGTTTCACCGTCGCGCTATCCCTGTATGCAGCTTGACATGATCCGCGCCATTCAGATCATGCGTCAAAACGCAGAAAAATGGGGTATTATCGACGATGAGATCATCGCCCTCGGCTATTCTGCCGGTGGCCATCTTGTCATGAGCGTGACGGGACTTTATGACGAGCTGAAGGATCAGTCCGGCGATCTCAGCCATATCGACGGCAGACCCAATGCCATCGTCAGCGGTTACGGCATGATGGATCTCAAATGCAGTGAACTCGGTATTACCTGCGACATGATTTTCCTCGGCGATAAATTCACTGAGGCCGAGAGCAAAAGGCTCTCGATCCATAACCTCGTCAACGAAAATTATCCGCCGGTGTTTATGTTTACCATGGAAAATGATCCCACGGTTCCGCCCAAGACCAACTGTATTCAGGTGGAGCCTATCCTGAAAGAAAAAGGCGTACCCTGTGAGCTTCATGTCTATCCCGGCAACCGCCACGGCTTCAATCTCGGAATCGGCGAGCAGGCAGAGGAATGGCCCTATAAGATGGTGGAATTCCTGAAAGGAACAGGCGTTATTGACCGGGAGTATGATAAAGTCGGCGGTTGAGATAGCATCATAAGGGCTGACTTTTTCCGATAAAAAACATTCGTCGTCTCGGTCTATCTCTCGGAAAAATTATCCGGCAAAAAAGAGTCGTTTTCTGTGAAAAACCTCTTGACAAGTAAAAAACAGAGTGTTATAATGTGCAAAAATTTAACAGAGTAAACCGTTGAAGCGGAGATAACGGCAATGATGCCTTCACAGAGAGCCTGCGGCGCTGAGAGTCAGGTGAGAAACAAGTTGTCAAATGGACCGCTGAGGGGACGCCCAAAATGCACTTCTTGCAGAGTCCGGCGTCACGCGTGGGCATGCGTCAGTTGCCGGGGATATGTTGGTATCCTGCTGAGCGTACGGCTGATGCCGTGAAACAAGGTGGCACCGCGGATTATAGTATGATTCGTCCTTGACAGAAAGTCATTTTCTGTCAAGGACGATTTTGCTTTTTGCGGATCTTCCCCGGCAGTTAACAGGAGGTCATAAAGATGAAAATCACACCCTCTCTCAGTGAAGTGAAAAAAATTGCCACTTCCGGTCAGTATAAGGTGGTACCGGTCAGCTGCGAGATCCTTTCGGACTTCACTACGCCCATTGAAACCATGAGAATACTGAAAAATGTATCGACTCACTGCTATATGCTGGAATCGGCCTGGGCCAATGACAAGTGGGGCCGTTACACCTTTCTCGGCTTTGACCCGAAGACCGAGATCACCTGCATGGACGGCGAAATGAAAATCGGTGATCTGACCTTTCGGACCGATGATCCCTCCGCTTATATCCGGCAGATTCTCTCGGAATATAAAAGTCCCAGCTTTGATTATCTACCCTCTTTCACCGGCGGTCTCGTGGGATATTTTTCCTATGATTATCTGTCCTACAGCGAGCCGACGGTGCGATGCCGATCGAGAGACACGGAAGCCTTTAAAGATGTTGACCTCATGCTTTTTGACAAGGTTATTGCCTTTGACAATGTCCGGCAGAAGATTATCCTGATGGTCAATATGCCCCTCGATGATGTGGAAGTCGGTTACAACAAGGCGGTGATGGAGCTCAGAACTCTGGCCGATCTGATCCGAAACGGGGAGAAGAAAAAGGAAAACAGCGGCAGACTGAAAGGGGAGGTCGTGCCGCTTTTCAACGAAGAAGAATACTGTGCCATGGTGGAAAAGGCCAAACACCATATCCGCGAGGGCGATATTTTTCAGATCGTTCTTTCCAACCGGCTCAGCGCTCCCTTTGAGGGCAGTCTTTTTGATACCTACCGTGTGCTCAGAACGATCAATCCCTCTCCTTATATGTTCTATTTCTCGGGAACCGATGTGGAGGTGGCGGGTGCTTCTCCCGAAACCCTGGTCAAGCTGGAAAAGGGTGTGCTGCACACCTTCCCCCTTGCCGGCACACGGCCCAGAGGAAGAACCGAGCAGGAGGATAAGGACCTGGAAAAGGAGCTGCTTGCCGATGAAAAGGAGCTGGCAGAGCACAATATGCTCGTGGATCTCGGCAGAAATGATCTCGGCAAGATCAGCAAGTTCGGCACCGTGGCGGTGGAAGAGCTCCACAGCATCGAGCGATACTCCCATGTTATGCACATCGGCTCCACCGTGAGAGGGAAAATTCGCGATGACTGCGATGCCCTCGACGCCATTGAAGCCGTTCTCCCGGCCGGTACCCTTTCCGGTGCGCCGAAAATCAGAGCCTGTCAGCTGATCGGTGAACTGGAAAACAATAAAAGAGGCATCTACGGCGGCGCGATCGGTTATATCGACTTTGCAGGAAACATGGATACCTGCATTGCCATTCGGATCGCCTACAAGAAAAACGGAAAGGTATTTGTCCGTTCCGGCGCCGGAATCGTAGCCGATTCCCGGCCCGAAAAAGAATATCAGGAGTGCATTAACAAGGCTAAGGCCGTGGTGAATGCACTAAAAATGGCACAGGAGGCGGAAATATGATCTTGCTGATTGATAACTATGACAGTTTTTCCTATAACCTTTATCAGTTGATCGGTGAAATTGATCCGGATATCAAGGTGATCCGAAACGACGAAATGACCGTTGAGCAAATCAGGGAATTGAATCCTAAATGCATCATTATCTCTCCGGGTCCCGGCAGGCCGGAAAACGCAGGCATCATTATCGAAGCCGTCAAGAAGCTGGGAAAGGAAATTCCCGTTCTCGGCGTTTGTCTTGGTCATCAGGCTATCTGCGCCGCTTTCGGCGCGGCCGTGACCTATGCCAAGGAGCTGATGCACGGCAAGCAGTCCACGGCGAAATTTGATGAAGCCTGTCCCTTATTTCGCGGTGTACCCCATGAATCCTCCGTGGCCAGATATCATTCACTGGCGGCTGACGCCGAGACCATACCGGACTGCCTGAAAACCACGGCGGAAACCGACGACGGAGAGATCATGGCCGTTCAGCACCGAAGCTATCCCATCTACGGCGTGCAGTTTCACCCGGAGTCGATCATGACTCCTGACGGAAAGACCATGCTCAAAAACTTTATTCAGTCACCTCTGGGTACCGAAAAATAAGAGTACCCGGCGGAAAAACAGGAAAGGAAGAAAAAGACAATGATTAAGGAAGCCATCGTAAAAATAGTAAACAAAGAGGATCTCACCTATGACGAAGCCTATACCGTGATGAATGAGATCATGAGCGGAGAGACAACCGCCACACAGAATGCGGCTTTTTTGGCGGCTCTTTCCACCAAGAGCGCCAAGGCTGAGACGACGGACGAAATTGCCGGCTGTGCCGCCGCCATGCGCGACCACGCGACCAAGGTGGACACGGGCATGGATATTTTTGAGATTGTCGGCACGGGAGGAGACAATGCCCAGAGCTTTAATATCTCCACCACATCGGCCATCGTGGCGGCTGCCGGCGGTGTGAAAGTCGCCAAGCACGGAAACCGTGCCGCTTCCTCCCGATGCGGCACTGCCGACTGTCTGGAAGCCCTCGGCGTCAATATTCAGCAGAGCCCTGCAAGATGCATTGAGCTGTTAAAGGAAGCCGGTATGTGTTTCTTCTTTGCGCAGAAGTATCACACCTCCATGAAATATGTTGGCCCCATCCGCAAGGAACTGGGTTTCCGCACGGTGTTTAATATTCTCGGACCGCTGACCAATCCCGGCTCTCCCTCCATGCAGCTTCTCGGTGTGTATGACGAATACCTGGTGGAGCCTCTGGCCCGGGTTCTGATCAGTCTGGGCGTGAAAAGGGGCATGGTTGTTTATGGTCAGGATAAGCTCGATGAGATTTCCATGAGCGCCCCCACGACGGTATGTGAGATCAAAGACGGCTGGTATAAGTCTTATGTCATCGCTCCCGAGGATTTCGGTCTGGAGCGCTGTCAGAAAGCGGATCTCGTCGGCGGCTCTCCCGAGGAAAACGCACAGATCACCCGTTCGATTCTCGGCGGCGACAAGGGTCACAAGAGAGACGCGGTTCTGATGAATGCCGGCGCTTCCCTCTATCTTGCCGGCAAGGCGGCAACCATGGCTGACGGCGTTGCTCTTGCGGGTGAATTGATTGATTCGGGCAATGCGGCTCAGACGCTGCAGAAGATCATTGAGGTCAGCAACCGTCCGGAGGTTGAGTGATGACGATACTGGATCAGCTGGCGGATTACGCAAAACAGCGCACGGCAGAGGCGAAAAAAATCTGCTCTCCCGAAGAAATGAAAGAACGGGCCTTTGCTATGCCGAAAGGGGATTTCTCCTTCGAAAAAGCGCTGAAAAAGCAGGATATTGCTTTCATCTGCGAATGTAAAAAAGCCTCTCCCTCTAAGGGGCTCATTGCGCCTGACTTTCCCTATCTGCAGATCGCTCGGGATTATCAGGCGGCGGGAGCCGACTGCATTTCCGTTCTGACCGAGCCGAAATGGTTTCTCGGGAGTGATGAATATTTGCGGGAAATTGCCGGGGAGGTGTCGATACCCTGTCTGCGCAAGGATTTCACCGTCGACGAATATATGATCTATCAGGCGAAAACTCTCGGTGCCACGGCGGTTTTACTGATTTGCTCGATCCTCTCTGAGCGGCAGATAGGCAGTTATCTCTCACTGTGCGATGAGCTGGGGCTCAGCGCGCTGGTGGAGGCTCACGATGAAGAGGAGGTTTCCTGCGCCCTCAGGGCCGGGGCCAGAATCATCGGTGTCAACAACCGGAATCTGAAAGACTTCACCGTCAATACCGACAACAGCCGCAGACTCCGTGAACGGATACCCTCTCATGTTCTCTTCGTTTCGGAAAGCGGTGTGTCCTATCCAGAGGATATTGAGAATCTGCGCCGGATCGGAGCAGACGCGGTTCTGGTCGGGGAAGCACTTATGCGCGCACCGGACAAGAAAGCGCGGCTGGCGCAGTTGAGGGGCTTATCATGACGAAAATCAAACTATGCGGTCTGACGAGACCCTGCGACATTGAAAACGCCAACGCACTCGGTGCGGATTACATCGGCTTTGTCTTTGCTGAGAAAAGTCGCCGGTATATCTGCCCGGAAAATGCGGCCGGACTCAAAGCGTTATTAAGACCGGAAATTGCCGCCGTGGGCGTTTTTGTCAATGAAGAGATCAGCCGGGTTGCAGAAACGGCAAATTGTGGTATAATTGATTGGATTCAGCTTCACGGCCAGGAAGATGAAAGCTATATTCATGCGCTGAGAAAGCTGACGGACAGACCGATTCTGCAGGCCTTTTCCATTCGGACAAACGGCGATATTCTCGCCGCTGAAAGGAGCAGTGCTGACTTTGTACTGTTGGATTCACCGGGGGGAGGCACCGGCAGAGCCTTTGACTGGACGCTGCTGAAAAATGTGAAAAGAGACTATTTTCTTGCCGGCGGTCTGGGAGCCGGTAATGTCGGTGAAGCCGTGAGAACGCTTCGGCCCTTTGCCGTTGATGTGAGCTCGGGCATTGAAACCGACGGCCTGAAAGATCAGAAAAAAATGGCGGACTTTGTGTCTGCCGTGAGAAAGGAAAATGAACCATGACAAATCCAAAAGGACGCTTCGGCATACACGGCGGGCAGTATATTCCTGAGACGCTTATGAATGCCGTTATTGAGCTGGAGCAGGCTTATAACCACTATAAAGATGATCCTGACTTTAATCGGGAACTGACGGAGCTTTTCAATGAATACGCCGGCAGACCGTCAAGACTTTACTTTGCCAAAAGAATGACAGAGGATCTCGGCGGCGCCAAGATTTATCTGAAAAGAGAGGATCTCAATCATACCGGCGCCCACAAGATCAATAATGTTCTCGGTCAGGCACTGCTGGCTAAAAAAATGGGTAAGACCCGTCTGATTGCCGAGACCGGTGCCGGACAGCACGGCGTGGCAACGGCCACCGCCGCGGCTCTGATGGGTATGGAATGCGTTGTATTTATGGGAGAGGAGGATACCATACGCCAGGCGCTGAATGTTTACCGTATGCGTCTTTTGGGCGCTGAGGTGATCCCGGTCAAGTCCGGCACCGCCACTCTCAAGGACGCCGTTTCCGAAGCCATGCGCGAATGGACCAACCGGATCGACGATACCCACTATTGTCTCGGCTCCGTGATGGGCCCTCATCCTTTTCCGACCATTGTCAGGGATTTTCAGGCC
>JAQXMV010000232.1 GCA_029013165.1 Oscillospiraceae bacterium
GGCGCTTATTGGGAGGTGGAGTGGAGAAATATCCGGTTAGTTGGGTTCGTTGGTGATTTTGTTTCTTTGTAAGCGGAAATGGGAAAGTGCAAGCCCGGCGGCGAAGCCGCCGGGGCGAGGGCGGCAGCCCTCGCTGCCCGCCGCGATAGCAGCGGGCATGGCGCGCGCAGTCGCGCGCGCCAACGCGGCCCCGGCATTGTGCCTTCGGCTCAGTGCCGTAAAGCGCCCTTACGGACGCTTTACGGCTGCGGCGCACTGCCGCGCGCCGCCCGGGGCCGCCCCCCTCATCCACTCACTTTCCTAAATACTCAAAAATCTATCCGCTACGAAGCCGGCAGAACTTTTTCCTTAGAAAAGCCGGAAAAAGTCTGAATCGACCTCACCCGAATCTTCTCACAAAGTCAAATACCGAAACGCGGTTCTCTTCCAGCTGAATATTCGTGTCGCCGTAAAGCTCATTCTGCAAATAACGGGCGGCTATGGGATAGTCAACAAAAACAACAGCCGTTTCACCGACATAACCGGTCTTGAAAAACTCAGGATCGCTGAGGGTAAACTGCTTGATCTCATAGTTAATCCAGCCCTTGGCAAGAGCCTGGGCGCCGTAGGAAAGGATCTGCGACTTGGTCAGATCTGTCTTAACATAGGCAAAGAGTACATCCAGCATGTCGTTGAGCTGTGCCAGAGATGCACCCTTGGCACTGTTGATCAGTGCTTCGATCACCATGCGCTGACGCCTGGTTCTGCTGACATCACTGTCGGCATCGCTGTGTCTGATACGGGCAAAAACCAGGGCCTGCTTGCCGGTGAGCTTCACCGCCGGACCGTAATCAATGTGGAAATCCGGGTTGGTGCGGTTAATATAATTGGCTTCATATTCCTGAACCTCGACGGTCAGTCCGCCCAGAGCGTTGATAATATCCACAAAGGAAGAAAAATCTACGGCTACATAATAATCAATGTCCACCTTGAAATTCCTCTCAATGGTGTCGATGAGACAGCTGGGGCCGCCGTAGGCATAGGAGGCGTTAATCTTGGAATAGGTGTCTCTTCCGCCGGGATTCATATAGCACCAGGAATCACGGAAAAAGGAGCACATGCTGATGGTTTTTGTTTTTTTATTCAGAGAAACCAGAATCAAAGAGTCCGATCGGCCGCCTTTTTCCAGCGCGTCCTTGGAGTCAAGACCCACCAGCAAAACATTGATCACATTTTTGCTGTAATAAAGCTCTCCGCCGTTGTTGGCCCACTGATAGAGAAAGTCATTGAGAGAACCGGCACTGCTGATGGCCTGCATGATTTTCAGATCCTCTTCATCATAGACAATGGAGTCACCGTCTATGTTCTGGGTCATATCAGTGTCATCGCCGGTGTGCATCAGATCCAGCTTCTGTCCCACGAAGCCCATGAGCAGAGCAGCGGCAACCGTCACCACCACCAGCAGAAAATAAAAATTTTTCGCTCTTCGGCTTTTGTCCTTCCAGAGAAAGGCTGCCACGGGATTGACTTTTTTCTTTTCCCGGCTGCTGTTGGCCGCAGTGCTTTCTTTTTCTTTCATCTTCATCGCCTGCGATACAGGAATGTCTGTCAAAGAGAGTCTCTCTTTGCCTGCCCGCACCGCTTCCTTTCTTTTTATTTTTGACGCGGTCGCTTTGAAATATCGGAAATTTTCCTTTTTCACGACCGATAAGGTCGGTTTCATTATCTTCCTGTACTTCAAAGGAAGTTAAAAAAACTGACCTTACCTATATTTTCTTTATTCTTCCGTCGGTGACTCGGCATTCGCCTCGGCGCCGTCTTCGACGGCTGGCTGGGTCTCGTCGGTGTCCTCCTCGCCCTTTTCAGCGCTCAAAGCCGTGGCGGAAACCACGCTTTCACCCTCGGAAAGTCTCATGACTCGTACGCCCTTTGAGGTACGGGAAACGGTGCTGATCTGAGCAGCACTGATGCGGATAATGATACCGTCAGAGGAGATGAGAATCACATCGTCGCAGTCGCTGACAAAGTTAAGAGAAGCCACCTTGCCGTATTTCTCCGTCTGATAGTTGATGACGCCCTTGCCGGCGCGGGACTGGAGACGGTATTCATTGTGGTTGCTCAGTCTGCCAAGACCCGTCTGACTGACGGTCAGCACCTTCATGCTGTCGTCCTGTCCGTCGGGAATGACGCACATACCCACTACCTCGTCGCCTTCTTTCAGTTCAATGGCTTTGACGCCGCGGGCGGTTCTGCCGATGGGACGGCAGTCATTTTCATTGAAGCGGATGCTCATGCCGTCTCTCGTGGCCACGAGAATATCATCGTTGCCGTCGGTGAGTCTGACCCAGGCCAGCTCATCGTCCTCATCGAGGTTGATGGCAATGATACCGCTTTTTCTCAGGTTTTTATATTGCTCGAGATCGGTGCGCTTGATAATGCCCTTTCGGGTGACCATGCAGAGATACTTTGTCTCGCCGGAACCGAAAT
This sequence comes from Oscillospiraceae bacterium, assembly GCA_029013165.1. Lineage (GTDB taxonomy): Bacteria > Bacillota > Clostridia > Oscillospirales > Acutalibacteraceae > UBA6857. The sequence goes on from JAQXMV010000232.1 coordinate 2,467, forward strand.
CCGGCACACGGATCATGGAGCTGATCTTTTCGTTTTCTTCCAGCGGAAGCAGATTGACCACATTCATGCCCTTGCTCTGTTTGCTACCCTCGGGAATTTCATAACCCTTGAGGCGATAAGCCTTGCCCTTGGTGGTGAAGAACATGATGAAATCATGGCTGGAGCAGGTGAACATGGTCTGTGCCACATCCTCCTCACGGCGGGTCATACCTTTGACGCCTCTGCCGCCACGGTTCTGCAGGCTGTAGCTTTCGGCAGCCTGACGCTTGATATATCCCATGTTGGTCAGGGTGTAGACGCAGTCCTCCATGGGAATGAGATCCTCGATATCCACCTCTCCGCTGACGGCTGCGATCTCCGTGCGTCTTTCGTCGGAGAATTTGTCACGAATAACCATGGCTTCTTCCTTGATGATCTCCAGCACCTTGCCCTCGTCGGAGAGAATGGCGGTGTATTCGGCAATTTTTTCCCGGAGCTGAGCCAGCTCCTCTTCGATCTTGATTCTCTCAAGACCGGTGAGCTGTCCGAGTCTCATTTTGACGATGGCTTCCGCCTGAATATCGTCCAGACCGAAGCGATCCATGAGAGCCTGCTTACCGGTGGCCTGATCCTTGCTGGCACGAAGAATGGCAATGACCTCGTCGATGAAATCAAGGGCTGTCATGAGACCTTCCAGAATGTGGGCTCTTTCCTGAGCTTTTTTCAGGTCGAAACGGGTTCTTCTGACGATGACCTCTTCCTGGAACTTGATATAGTGAGAAAGAATCTGCTTTAAGGTCAGGATCTTCGGCTCGCCATCCACGAGAGCCAGCAGAATGATACCGTAGGAGATCTGGAGCTGGGTCATGGAGAAAAGCTGATTGAGGACAACCTGAGGATTGCCGTCGCGCTTGATGTCGATAACCAGACGCATACCCTCACGGTTGGAATAGTCGTTGATGTCGGCAATGCCCTCGATTTTCTTGTCCTTGACCAGATCGGCAATGGACTCGATGAGCCTGCGCTTATTGACCTGATAGGGCAGCTCCGAAACAATGATCTGGAATCTGCCGTTTTTGCCCTCGGCGATTTCCGTCTTGGCACGGACGATGATCTTACCGCGTCCGGTGCCGTAGGCGGCACGAATGCCGCTGCGGCCCATGATGATGCCTGCCGTGGGAAAATCCGGTCCCTTGAGATACTGCATGATCTCGTCCAGCTCGGCGTCGGGGTTGTCGATATAATAGCACATGGCGTCGATGACTTCGCCCAAGTTGTGGGGCGGAATATTCGTTGCCATACCGACGGCGATACCCGTGGAGCCGTTGACCAGAATATTCGGGAAGCGCGAGGGAAGAACCGTCGGCTCCTTGAGTCGGTCATCATAGTTGGGTGCAAAGTCCACGGTGTCCTTGTCGATATCCGTGAGCATTTCCATGGACACGCGGCTCATTTTGCTTTCGGTGTAACGGTAAGCCGCCGGGGGGTCGCCGTCGACGCTGCCGAAGTTTCCGTGACCGTCGACTAAAATATAGCGCGTGGAGAATTTCTGTGCCAGACGAACCATGGCGTCATAAACCGAGGCGTCACCGTGGGGATGATAGGAGCCCAGCACCGAGCCGACAGTGTCGGCGCATTTACGGTATGCCTTTTCGGGATACAGTCCGTTTTCATACATGGTGTAAAGAATGCGGCGATGAACAGGCTTGAGACCGTCCCGGACATCGGGCAGCGCTCTGGAGGTAATGACGGACATGGAATAGTCAAGGAAGCTCTTGCGCATTTCCTTATTCAGGTCAACATCTATGATCGTCTGATTTTCATAATTATTTGTTTCCATATTATCACCATTTTTTATTTATTGATCTTAGCATATCTGTCTTTGAAAACATTTTCCACCAGGTTACGGATCATCTGCTCCTGCTCAGAGCCGAGAACTCTTTTCGGCAGGTGAAAACCGCTTGTGTCGTCCAGGACAAAAAGGAAGGACTCCGGTGACTCCAGCACCGTGGTTATCATACTGAAAGCGATGTGCCGTTCCCGGCTGCTGCGAAAGCCCTCGCAGGAACCGTAGCAATAGACGATGTGATCGCCGTAAAAATCCACGGTGACGGGACGCCGTTTCTTTTCCGAAACATCGAACATCTGCAGGCTTCGCTTTCTCATGGCCAGCTGCACCAGAACGGGAATGAAAAGATAAATGAGGATCATGGCCGGGATCACCGCAAACATTCGCATAACGGCCACCATAATCAGCACGGCCGCTAAGGGAATCCACAGCTTTGACCGGATCATTTCATGGAGAGACGCCCGGAAAAGATCAGCGGCACTGAACTTTCCGCAGTCGCCTTTTTCGTAATAAAAGGAAAGAGACATATATTTCATCTTCAGCGGCTCCCTCCTTTTTTCTGTGCCCCATCAGGCGTTTTTGAACGAAGCACCGACAGAAAGGTGTCGAAGTCGCCCTTTTTGAGACTGTAGCGGCTCAGACACAGGGGATCATAGCTGTTTTTGAAATAAACGGTCAGATAATCTCCCCGGCAGTCGATTTTTTCCACCTCGTCATAGTAAAGGCAGGCTCTGGCATATTCTCCCGTCAGCTCCATATACTCGTCTTTCAGAACCACGCGGCACAGCTTTTTGTAGTCCCTGAGAGAAAGCCTCGCCATTTCCTGCACGCCTCTTTTCAGGCGCAGATAATAGAGAGCGCAACCGGCGATGATACCGCCCAGAGCCGCCACGGCGAAAGTAAACAGGCTGTCCTGATCCTTCGCGAAAATCACCGTCAGAGGAAGATAGATCACGACGAAGATACCGGCCACCGCCAGAAAGCCGCCCAAAAGATAGGCAGGACTGAGCAGACCCTTTCTTTTTTCCTCACCGGTGACGCCCATGACCTTGGAGTATTCGTCCTGTTCAAATAGAATTGCATAAGGTGTCATTTTTTCAGTGTCCTTTATATATCAAGATTCTGCACATATTTGGCGTTTTTCTCAATGAATTCTCTTCGGGGCTCAACCTTGTCGCCCATGAGAATGGAGAAAGTCTCGTTAGCCTCTAAGGCGTCCTCGAGAGTGACGCGAAGCATGATGCGGTTTTCGGGATTCATGGTGGTCTCCCAGAGCTGTTCGGGATCCATTTCACCAAGACCCTTATATCGCTGAATGGCCGCGCCGGGCATTTCTTTCATAATCCGGTCTCTCTCCTCGTCGGTGTAGGCATATTCATGCCGTTTGCCCTTGGAGAGCTTATAGAGAGGCGGCTGGGCAATATAGACATATCCGTTGTCGATGAGGGGACGCATATAGCGGAAGAAGAAGGTCAGAAGCAGTGTTCTGATGTGGGCGCCGTCCACATCGGCATCGGCCATAATCACGATCTTGTGATAGCGGAGCTTTTCGATATCGAAGTCATCGTTGAAGCCTGCGCCCAGGGCCGTGACCACGGGCAGAAGCTTTTCATTGGTAATGACCTTGTCGGGACGGCTCTTTTCGACATTGAGCATTTTTCCCCACAGGGGCAGAATAGCCTGAATGGTTCTGTCCCGACCCTCCTTGGCGGAGCCGCCTGCGGAGTCTCCCTCGACGATATAGAGTTCCGTCTTTGCCGGATCTTTTTCCGTGCAGTCTGCCAGCTTGCCCGGCAGGGAGTTGCTCTCCAGGGGAGATTTTCTTCTGGCGGCTTCACGGGCGCGTCGGGCGGCCTCACGGGCTCTCGACGCGTCCAGTGCTTTCGAAAGCACGGCTTTTGCCACGGCAGGATTTTCTTCGAAATAATCCGTCAGTTTTTCATAGACCGTGGAAGCAACCATTTTTGTCATTTCCGTGTTGCCCAGCTTGCCCTTGGTCTGACCCTCGAACTGCGCTTCGGTGAGCTTGACGGAAATGATGGCCACCAGACCTTCGCGGCAGTCCTCGCCGCTGAGCTTTTTGTCGGCGTCCTTGATGTAGCCGTATTTTTTGCCGTATTCGTTAAAGACCTTGGTCAGGGCTGTCTTGAAGCCCGTCTCATGGGTACCGCCGTCAATGGTGTGCACATTATTGGCATAGGAGAAAAGATCCTCCTTGTAGCCGTCGTTATACATCATGGCGATCTCGGCGCTCTTGTCGCCGTCGACGCTGGAAAAATGAATGGGTCTTTCCTGAATGGGCGTCAGTCCCCATTTTTCGTTGATATGCTCCACGAAAGAGCTAAGACCCCCTTCATAGCAGAAGCGATCCTCGATGATATTTTCAGGGTCGCGCCTGTCGGTGAGGGTAATTGCCAGACCGGCATTGAGGAAAGCCGATTCTCTTAAATGCTTCTGCAAAGTCTCGTAGTCATATTCCGTAGTCTCGCGGAAAATTTCCGCGTCGGGCTTGAATCTGATAAAGGTGCCTGTGGTGTCGGTGTCACCCACAACGGTGAGGTCGGTGTCGATATTACCCCGGATAAACCGCTGACGGTAAACATGACCGCCCTGGGAAACCTCCACCTCCAGCCATTCGGAAAGGGCGTTGACGACGCTGGAACCGACGCCGTGAAGACCGCCGGATACCTTGTAGCCGCTGCCGCCGAACTTGCCGCCGGCGTGAAGAACCGTCAGAACAACGGTGACGGCCGGCAGACCCTGCTGCTCGTTGATTCCCACGGGGATACCGCGTCCGTTATCACGGACGGTGATGATGTTGTCGGGAAGAATCTCCACTTCGATATGGGTACAGTAACCGGCAAGTGCCTCGTCAATGGAATTGTCCACGATCTCATAGACCAGGTGGTGCAGACCTCTGGGGCCTGTGGAGCCGATATACATACCTGGGCGCTTGCGCACCGCCTCCAGTCCCTCCAGGACCTGAATGGCGTCGGCATTGTATTCCTCGGTAACAACGGTATCCATTGTTTCGATCATTTCTTCCTCGGGGAGCTTGCTCTCCTGTGGATTTTCAGCGTTAGCCTTGATTTCATCCATGGCTAATACCTCCGTTTCTTCGTTTTGTGTCTTTATATTTTACTTGTAATTTTCCTGAGTTCGTTTTAGCAGCGTTGCGCAGGAGATCTGTGACAGATAGATCTTGAAGCCCTTTTCCTCGTCGCTGCAGACAATGAAGGATTTCGGCAGCTCCTCAGAGACCGCCTCCACTCTGCCCTGCTTCTGCGCCAGGTTCAGATAATCCCTTGTCTTTTTGGAAACCGTGGTGTTATCCAGGTCAAAGATGCCGATGATCTCATCGTGCGTGATGACCGTGTTCTGTCCCAGATGAAGATACATGGCTTTGCTCTTTCCTTTCTTTCACAGATGCAAAAATAACACCGCTGTTTATTGTCGCTTGTTTCAAATGATCCGCCCGGCGTCCATGTGAAACTTTTTGCCGTTTTTCAGGTTTTTCACCGCCGAGGGATCACAGCAGGTAATGAAAACCTGCCACTGTCTGATATGGTTGAGAATATAATTCTGTCTCGTTTCGTCCAGCTCGCTCATGACATCGTCCAAAAGTGCCACGGGCTGCTGGGTGCTGAAGCTTCTGACCACGGCTGCTTCGCCTAATTTCAAGGCCAGCGCTGCGGAGCGCTGCTGGCCCTGGGAGCCGTAGGCTCTGGCCGCAAGGCCGTCTATTTTGATCAGCAGATCGTCACGGTGTGGACCTACTGAGGTGGAGCCGGTGAGAATATCATTTTGCCGCGCCGCCAAAAGCTGCTGCCGCAGTTCTTCATAGATTTCCTGCTTGTTCTGCGCCTCAGAGGGTTCCCGGCGGGAATAGGCAATTTCCAGCTTTTCTTTCCCCGAGGAAAGACCGGCGTAGATCTCGTCGGCATATTCCGAGAGCTTTCTGACATAGCCGTAGCGCTGACGGATAATTTCCGAGGCGAAAAAAGCGATTCTGTCCTCCCAGACGTCTAAGGTGTCATAGAGTTCGGGACAGACCTTGATATCTTTGAGCAGAAAATTTCTCTGCATGAGTGCTTTGTTATACTGAGAAAGGGTCACGGCATATTTCGGCTTGAGCTGACTGACGGCAATATCGAGAAAACGCCGTCTTTCATAGGGGCCGTCCTTGACAAGGGACAGATGCACCGGAGAAAAGACCACGCACAGAAAACTGCCCATGAGCTGACCGGGGTTTTTTTTAATGCCGCCCAGATGAAATTTTCGCGAGTCAGCGATTTCCAGATGGGCATTCTGTTCCCGGTCAAAGGCATAAAAATCCATGTCGAGAATGGACTTTGAGGCACCGAAAGAGATCATGTCCTTATCCCGTGAGCCGCGAAAGGAGCGGCAGCCGGTGAAAAGCCATATACTTTCCAGCAGATTGGTCTTTCCCTGGGCATTCTGGCCGTATATAATATTGGTTTCCCTGCAGGGCATAATTTCGCAGTGTTCGATGTTTCTGAAGTTTCGCACTTCCAGACGCTCTATATTCATTGATTGCTATCCCCTGAGCTTATCGGACAATGTGATAAATTGTCCTCTCAAATTCAAAGAAGTCTCCCTCGGCGAGCTTTCTGCCGCGGGCGCAGCAGACTTCGCCGCCGACCTTGACAAGACCCTCCTGAATGACATTTTTTGCCTGACCGCCGGTCATGACGGCGCCGGAGAGCTTGAGAGCCGCGTCGAGACGAATGGTTTCTGTTGTGATGAGAAGCTCTTTTTCAGGCTTTTTTGCTATTGATACTTTGATTTTCATGGTTTTCTTTTCACCGCTATATAAAGTAGAATAAACTCTTATATTCTGATGGGCAGAATTAGGAAGAAGAAGCTGTCTCCCTCAAGAGGCGTGATGATAATGGGCTGATTGGAGGAGCCCATCTCGATTTTGATTTCTTCTTCGTCGCAGACTTTCAGGGCGTCGAGCATGAAACGGTTATTGAAGCCGATCTCGATGTTGTTGCCCTCTATGTCTGCGGCCAGCTTGTCGCTGGCTGTTCCTACAGCTGTGACGCTGGAAAATTTCATGATGCCGTTTTCGATGACACAGCGCACGGGGCTGGAACGGTCGGTAATGATCAAAGAAGTTCTTTCGATACACTCGATGAGACTTCTGGTGGGCACGATAACCCGGGTGGAGTGGGTCATGGGAATGGCCGCTTTGTAATCAATAAATTTGCCTTCCAGCAGACGGGAAATGATCTCATAGTCCCGATATTTAAAGACAATGTGGCGGTCACCGATATAGACCACGATCTGACTGTCCTCGTCACCGCTGAGTTTCAGGATTTCTCCGAGGGTTTTTGCCGGAACGACAAAGTCTGCGGTCTTGTTTTCACTTTCGCTTTCTAAGGCGAAAGCGATTTCTTCACGGCGAATGGCAAGTCTTGCGCCGTCAACGGCTACGAGAACGATTTTGCCCTCACCAATATCAAACTTGACACCGGTGTGGACGGGATTTCTTTCACTGGTGGAGACAGAAAAAATTGTCTTTTTGATCATGTCCTTGAGCAGTTCCAGCTCAATGGTGAAAGAGGTCGCTTTGTTGACGACAGGCAGATCGGGATAATCCTCGGCTGAGGTACCGATGAGGGAATACTCTGTGTCGCCGCTTTTGATTTTGCTGATGTTTCTTTCGTCACATTCGATGGTGACGATGTCCTCAGGGGCCATTTTCAGAATGTCGCAGAGATTTCTCGCATTGAGGACGATCTTTCCGGCTTCGCCGACTTCGGCTTCGATTTTGGCGGTGGAGCCAACCTCGAGGTCATAGCCTGTGAGGGAAAGATTGTTTTCTGCGGCGTCGATGAGGATACCCTCAAGGGCCGGGATCGTAGATTTTCCGGAGACGGTTCTCTGGACATTCTGACATGCCCGGGAAAGCTCCGAGGTATTGCATTTGATTTTCATTGAAAAAACTCCTCGATAAAAATTATGATAAAAAGCATCAAACTCAAAAATAACCAAAAATGAGAAAACAAGTAAAATAAAAATAGTAGTAGTAGTAGAGGGGTGTGGAAATGCGGAAAACACTTTCCAAGCCAGGTTTTGTGGGATTTTCAGGCAAAACTGCAGCAGGAAAATTCTGTGGAAACTACCATATCATTCAACAACCCTCAAAACCAAAATGTGGAAATGCGGAAAACTCTCTGTGGAATGTGTAAAAAAGTGCGGAAAATCCACCCATTTTAAATATTAAAAAAGTCAATAAAAGTTTCGCTCAAGCCTTTTCAAAGGCTTGCGGGGTCAAGGGGCAGAGCCCTTTGTCGCGCATTGCAAAGCGCGAAATGCCATTTACTTTAAAACTAACACTGCGCAAACAGGAAAAAAATTATACTTCAATCAGCGCAGGAAGGGAGGTTTTATAAAAAATGCGGGGCATTTTTTATAAAACCGTGGGAAACCCTCGCCGGGGGTTTCCCGGTGAAAAGGGCAGATGATTTTTTGTAAAAGACGGAGTTATCC
>JAQXMV010000233.1 GCA_029013165.1 Oscillospiraceae bacterium
GCTTCGCGGTCACTGCGCCTTCGGCTCTGTGACCGGGGCCGCGTCGGCGCGCGCGCCCGCGCGCGCCGTGCCCGCCGCCTGCCGGCGGCGGGCAGCGAGGGCTTCCGCCCTCGCCCCGGCGGCTTCGCCGCCGGGCCTCTCACCTTACCATTTCCGAACACAAAAATTTCCGCCTGCTTCGTCCCGGTTGAAAAAGTCTACCTCTTTGCACACCTTTCGTTTTATTCGAGCATTTCAATGATCTTTCTGAATTCATCGCTTGCCTTGAATTCATCGGAAAGCGGATATTTTTCCGTCATCAGATATTTCATTCTGCTCTTGGCAATATGGTTGCTGCCCAGTGTGTGCTTGTCAAATTCTTTGCCGCCAAAAAGCGTGGAGTGTAATACGGTCACCCGGTCCATCTCGTCAAACTGTACCGCAAGTTCGGCACTTTTTCGGAGATGAAAAAGTGCTTTTTCCTTTTCACCTTTCGCGAAGTAGAAGTGGCCGAGATGACCGTGATCATACATAACGGTTCTCCAGAATCGGCTGTAATTGCCGTCATCATAGAGAAAATCGAAAAAGTCAAGGATCTTTTCCAATATGCTGATTTTGTAATCAATAGAGAACTTGTCGTTCCAGAAATAATAATGATTCAGAGTGGTGTCAAAAAGGAAAAACTGTTCCTCTATTGCCTCCTGAATCTTCTCGTCACGGTTCGGGTGGTTTTCGGGATAACTGAAGCAAAAACACTCCTGTCCGTCACGCATTCGGGGCATTTCCTTTATAATGCTTTCACAGTCGTCAAAAGAAATGCCGCTGCCGTCAATTTTTGAAAGCTCTTCATAGTAATAGATCAAATACCTTTTTGCACACATACGAATGGTGTCAACTTTGCAGTTTTGCTGTATCGTCTTGTAGATGGAAAGGATTTTCTGCGCGTTTTCGCGGATGTCCCGGTAGAAGATCAGATATCCCATATAGCGGAGCAGCACGCGGAAATCGTTGGGGTATTTCTCTTTGAGCTCGAGGATCAGCTTTTCTTTGAGCTTTTCATCGGTCAGGTTGTCATACTCGGCAATCTTTTCCAGAATTTCCTCTTCGTTGAGGGCTTTGTTCACACCGAGCAGTTCGTCGACGCTCACCTGGAAAAACTGAGCGATTTCCGGTAGCATGGTTATATCCGGATAGCTTTCGCCACGCTCCCATTTGCTTACGCTCTGAAAGGTAACGCCCAGAAAATCTGCTAGAGCTTCTTGCGTAAGCTCCTTTTCCCGTCTCAACCGTTTGATGTTTTCACACAAATAAATGGTCATGAATATCACCTCTGATTAAAATTAACTGATCAGCTTACTGTCATCATACCTGAAAAATCTTCCCATCGCAATAACGCATCTTTTGAAATATTTTCAACCATTGGGCGAGTCTTTCGACGGCGTATTTTGGCGTATCTGTTGTGAAGTTTGCTCTCTGCACCGATACAAAAAAATCGGCGCCGATTTGACAGCACCGATTCGATTATAAAATGCGTTTACATTCCTTATGGCTTTTCCATCAGCTCAAGCAAAAAGGGGATCGCCTGCTCAAAGTGAACGCTGTACCATTGGTCTTTGCCGTCGGCCATAGTCAGCTCGATACATCTTGCCGTGAAGACGGCGGCAATTTCCAGGGCTTTCGTCCAGGATAGGCCGCGCATCATGGCTCCCATAAAGGTGGAAGCAAAGACATCGCCGGTGCCGGGATAGCTGCACGCCAGCTTCTGCTGGCGGTGCTCGAAGCGGTTTTTCTCCCCACAGTGAAGGGCACATACACCGGTCACGCCGCCGCCGAAGTCCACGCCGGTGACGGCGCATATTTTTGCCCCCAGAGCAGAGAGCTTTTCCAGCAGCAGATCAATATAATCCGCCTCGTATTCCTGCCGTATGGGGGTGCCGGTGAGAATGGCGGCTTCGGTGACATTGGGCAGGATAATATCGGCTTCGGCGCAGAGACTGCGCATTTTCTCCGCAAAGCCCATGTCAAGCCCGGGATAGAGCTTTCCGTTGTCAGCCATGGCAGGATCGACCACGATGAGACTCTGTTCGTTCCGAAAGTCGTCAATCACTTTTTTGACGGCCGTGATCTGACTTTCGTTGGCGAGATATCCCGTGTAGATGCCGTCGAAGCGAAAGCCCTCTTTTTTCCAGTGAGAGCAGATGGGCTCGATCTGATCCGTCAGATCCTTCACGGTGAAGCCCTCAAACATTGTGTGGGCGGAAAGCAGAGCCGTGGGCAGAACGGCAACCTCCGTTCCTGCGGCGGAAATGATCGGCAGGGCAACGGTGATGGAGCATTTGCCGATGCAGGAGATGTCCTGTATGGTAAGGATTCTTTTCATGTGATACCCGGCTTTCTGAAATGGGCTTATGTGTGTTTTGCCGTGCCCGAATCATATCGGACACGGCGTAGCTTACTTGTTCTGCTCGATGAATGCAACCACCGCAGCGGCGGCTTCTTCGTCAAACATATCAAAGCCCTTTTCCAGCATGCCGAGGATTTCCTCGCCCTGGGGATCGTTAGACTTTTTGACTTCACTTTTCATCATTTTGAGCATCATGCCCATCATCATTTTGTGCATACCGCTGAGCTTGCTCATGTCAAAGGCGCCGGGCAGAGAGAAAAGTTCCTCGGTAACGGCGTTCTTTTCTTTCAGCTCATCGTCCTGTTTCTGGCTTTTCATCATGCCCACGGCGCAGACGGCCAGCAGACTGCCAAAGGTATCTCTTGCCTTTTTCAGGCCCTGAATGTTACCGGCCATGACCCAGCCGATGAAAACCACCCGGCTTCCAGCCGGCACTTCGCCGCACTGTGCGGTGCTGAAGCAGGGGCAGCCGGTTTTTTCACTGATCAGCTCGGCATAGCGTTTCGCCGTGCCGGTGTTGGTTTCATAAAGAATAGCAATATCGCTCATGTTTTTTCTCCTGGGTTTTCAATAATTATACTACGGGCAGATTGAAGCAGTGCATCTGGAGGCTGGAGAGTAGTCTCAGGGGCTCTGCCGCTTTGAATTCCGTGCCCTCGGCAAAGATCTGGTTCTGGAGCATGATGGCTGCCAGCAGCGTCGGCTCCGCCTGAGAGACATGGCACTTGACCGCTTTCATTTTCAGCTCTTCAAATTCCGTGATGTCAATGAGGGTGTTGGGCTTGTCGGTGTAATAAAAACCGATGCCTTTCACCTGCCAGGTGTCCTCACGGAACTTTCCGTCCACGAAGTCGGGGTAGAAATTGCAAACGGCGTCCATGGCGGCGTATTTCACGGCGTTGCCCACCTTGATGTGGTCGCTGTGGCACTCGTTGGCCAGGTTGGGGTCGGCGGTGAGGACGAAGTCAGGCTTGATTTCCCGGATAGCCTCAACGATCTTCAGGGAGATTTCACGCTCGCTGTTGTCGTTTTTGTCGGCGAAGCCCAGGAAGCCTGCGTTCTTCATGCCGAGGCACTGCTGCGCTTTGAGGGCTTCTTTCTGTCTGACGGTCTGCACCTTGTTCTCCTTGCCGGCATATTTCGGGTCAGCATAGCGGTCGTCGGTGACGGTGAGCTCATAGACCTCCGCGCCCAGAGAACGCAGCCAGGCGATGGTGCCGCCGGCGCCGATCTGGTTGTCGTCGGGGTGAGGCTGGACGAAAAGCACTCTCTTGGCCTTGCTCAGATCCGGGGGAGAGCAGAGGGCGTCGGCTGCGGCGGTCGCGGCGCCGACGACACCTTTCACGGCACTGAATTTTATGGATGAATTGCGGTTTTTGATGATTTCCTTGATCTTCATTTCTTCATGTCCTCCTGCAAAAATTCTAAAGGAGCAGCCGATAAAAAATGCTGCTCCTTTATTCTATATCATATTGCGTTTTCCGTCAACCGATAAGGTGAAAAAATTGTTTCAATCTTTTTCGGACAGCTTTCGGGGGAATAGACCCAGTGTTCCATGAAATCGCCGGTGAAGTAATAGGACACGGCCTCGTTGGGATATTCCGCGTCAAAGGAATCGACGATGATCAGCTTGATCTTCATTCTCTCGGGAATGAGGTTTTTGATGTAGACGCTGGCGTGCTGTCCGGGCTGAACGCCGGGCACATATTCCGCCAGTCCTGCGAGGTTCGGCGCAAGCTCGACGAATATTCCGTATCTTTCAACGGAGCGGACAATTCCCGGAACTGTTTCTCCCGCCTTGAATCTGGCGGCGTTCTCTTCCCAGGTGCCGAGCAGTTCCTTGTAACTCAGGGTGATCCGGCCCTTTTCATCCACGGCCTTGACCACGGCCTTGATTCTCTGACCCGGTGAAAACCGAGCCGAGGGGTGGGGTATGCGCGAGACGGAAATGCTGTCAATGGGCATGAGGGCAGATATGCCGGCGCCGATATCGGCAAAAACGCCGAAGGCCTCCATGTGCGTCACCGTGGCGTCGATGACGCAGCCGGGAACCAGGGCGGAAATGTATTCTTTCATGCAGTCCTGCTGAACACTGCGGCGGCTGAGCAGGGCATAAGTCTCTCCCTTTTCGTCGGTGCGGAATTCCGTGATACGGCAGACGACAGGCTTATTGACGCGGGAAATAATTGCGATATCCCGCACGGAGCCGTCCTCGATGCCGACGGCGCCCTCGTCGCGGGGGATAATACCTTTCATAACGCCCAGGTCCACATGAAGATTATGGTCCTTGTCGCAGACGGTGGCCCTTGCCTCGATGATTCTGCCGCTGTAATAAGCCTCCTTGAGGGCGGCTTTGGAGGAAAGGATGTTTTTGTTTTCCTGGGTAAGAATGAGATAGTTTTCGGGAAAATACTTTTTCATTTTTAAAGACCCTTTCTGTTTTTTTATATTTTTGTATTTCATTATATGCTGTATTTTTCTGTATATTTACTTTTAGTTGTCCGTAAAGATTGATATTAACGGTACAATTATGGTATAATACATCAATATGAATGTTTCGGAGGTGGAATCCGTGGATGTCAGAGTCGGAGATGTGCTGGTTATGAAGAAGAACCATCCCTGCGGGTGCAATGAATTTACTGTGATGCGCTCAGGTATGGATTTCAAGCTCTGCTGTAACCGGTGCTCGCATCTGGTTGCTCTGCCGCGGCTCAAGGCGGAGAAAAACATCAAAAAAATTATCCGTGACGGCAGTGAAGTCTGAGTGATTCCGCCTGCCGTATTATGATTGACCAAAGAGGAAACGATTATGCTTGAAAAGCTCAGCAGCGTGGAAGAACGCTATGACAAAATCACCGCAATGCTCTATGACCCGGCCGTCATCGCCGATATTGACCAATACAGTGCCCTGATCAAGGAACAGAAAAGTCTGGAGCCCGTTGTGGAAAAATTCTGTGAATATAAACGGGCTGAGGCTGCCCTGAAAGAATCGGAAGAACTGCTGGAGGGCGGCGGTCTCGACCGGGATTTTCGCGAGCTGGTTCGGGAGGAGCTGGAGAGCTCGAAAGCCCTCACGGCCAAGCTCCTGGAGGAGCTGAAGATTCTGCTTCTGCCCAAGGATGCCAACGACGACAAAAATGTGATCATGGAGATCCGCGGCGGCGCCGGCGGTGAGGAATCGGCCTTGTTTGCCGGTGTGCTTTTCCGGATGTATTCCATGTATGCCGAGAGCCGGCGCTGGAAAACCGAGGTGCTTTCCGCCAACCCGACAGAGCTTGGCGGCTTCAAGGAAATCAGCTTTTCCGTCAGCGGTGAGGGTGCCTATTCGCGGCTGAAATTTGAAAGCGGCGTACATCGTGTTCAGCGTGTGCCGGAAACGGAAACCCAGGGCAGAATCCACACCTCCACGGCCACGGTGGCCGTTCTGCCGGAGGCAGAGGAGGTCGATGTGCAGATCAATCCCGCCGACCTTGCCATTGATACTTTCCGTTCCAGCGGTGCCGGCGGTCAGCATATCAATAAGACGGAGTCCGCCATTCGCATTACCCATATTCCCACCGGCACGGTGGTGGAGTGTCAGGACGAGAGAAGCCAGCATAAAAATAAGGACAAGGCCATGAAGATCCTGCGCTCGAGAATCCTTGAAAGCGAACGCAGAAAGCAGATGTCCTCCATTGCCGATGAGCGCAAATCGCAGGTGGGCACCGGCGACAGAAGCGAAAGGATCCGCACCTATAACTATCCCCAGAGCCGGGTGACCGATCACCGCATCGGACTGACTCTTTATAAGCTCGAGCAGTTCCTCAGCGGCGACATGGACGAGATCATCGACGCCCTGATCACGGCCGACACGGCGGAAAAACTAAAAAGCGAAAGCAGTGAATAAATGATGACAACCGAATTTCTGCGCGCCGACGGCCCCGACAGCGAAGCTGTCAGCCGTGCGGCGGAAATCCTGCGGTCCGGCGGCATTGTCGCCATACCCACGGAGACGGTTTACGGCCTTGCCGGCAATGCCCTTGACGCAGAGACTGTCAAAAAAATCTATCGTGCCAAGGGACGGCCCTCGGATAATCCGCTGATCGTCCACATCGCGAAGATACAGGACTGGCGGCCTCTCGTGGAGGAAATCCCCGAAAGGGCCATGGCGCTGGCAGAAAGATTCTGGCCGGGGCCGCTGACGGTGATCCTGAAAAAATCAGCCGTTATACCCGATGAGATCTGCGGCGGACTTGACACCGTCGCCGTGCGTATGCCCTCGGATAAGATCGCCGCGGCGATCATCGAAAAAAGCGGCATGCCTCTTGCCGCCCCCTCGGCCAATACCTCCGGCAGACCCAGCCCCACCTCGGCCCGTCATGTGGCGGAGGACCTCAGCGGAAAAATTGATGCCATTGTCGACGGCGGCGCGTGCAGCGTCGGCATTGAGTCGACGGTCATTTCTTTGGCCGGTGACAGACCGAGACTGCTTCGTCCCGGCGGCATCACCCCGCAAATGCTTCGGGAGGTTCTCGGTGAAATCGAGATTGACCATGGGGTCTTTGCGTCTCTGGCCGAGGACGAAAAGGCGGCTTCGCCCGGAATGAAATATAAGCACTATGCGCCTTCGGCTGAAGTCTTTTTGCTCAGAGGTTCTCTGGAGAGATACCGGGAATACATCAGAGACAATCAGCGGGAGGGCGATATCGCCCTGTGCTTCACCGGGGAGGAAAAAGAGCTTTCCGTGCCCTATGTCACCTATGGCAAAAAGGACAGCCCCGAAGATCAGGCCAGGCATATTTTTGACGCCCTGCGGAAAATCGACGAGATGGGCGGCAAAAGAGTTTTTGCCCGTTTCCCCGAAAGCGAGGGCGTGGGTCTGGGCGTCTATAACCGGATGCTCAGAGCCGCCGCTTTTAAGATCATTGAAGTTTGAGAAACTATACTTACGGAAAAAACAGGGAAAGGAATGGGTGCGTGCCATAGGACTCCTCATCAGTCCCGGCTGCGTGCCCACGGTCACACACCATGCTTACCATCGGTCTGACGGGAAAAACTGGCGCCGGAAAAAGCACCGTTGCCGCAAAGCTGAAAGAGCTGGGCTGTTATATTATCGACTGTGATCTTCTGGCCAGAGAACTGACGGAACCGGATTCTCCGGTTCTCGGCGAGCTTGCCGCCGTTTTCGGCTCGGATATCCTCGATGAAAGGGGCCGTCTCAAAAGGCAGCTTCTTGCGAAACGGGCCTTTTCGGCTCCGCAGGAAACCGAAAAGCTCAATGCCGTCACTCATCCGCACATCACAAAGCGTTGCATCGGTGAAATCGAGAGGGCGAAAGGGCTCGGTTATCAGACCTGCGTCATCGACGCGGCGGCACTGCTGGAAAGCGGCTGCCGGGATCTGTGCCAGATCATTGCGGTGGTACACGCTCCGGAAACAATACGCCTTGAGCGTATACTGAAAAGAGATTCCATCACTCCCTCCCAGGCTATGACAAGAATAAACGGGCAGAAAGATGACGATTATTATTTCAGCAGAGCCGATATAATAATCAGAAACTATCCGCCATACGATAGAAGCGAAGAAGATTTTGATAAACTCAAGGAGCTGATCCGGTGAAAGCAAAAAAAGGAAGAATCAAAAAGTTAATAGCTTTTTCTGTGATCATTCTGATCTTTGCCGCTGTCATTCTGACGGCAGTGCATTACTCTCGCCGTTCGCTTCTGAAAACATTATATCCCCGACAATACGCCGATATTGTCGAAGTATACTGCAAAGAGTATAATCTTTCCGAGGATTTTATTTTTGCGGTGATCAAATGCGAGAGCGACTTTGAAAAAGACGCCGTCTCCTATACCGGAGCCGTCGGTCTGATGCAGATCATGCCCGATACTTTTGAGTGGATCAATATGAAGCTGGGGGACAGCCTGACCTTTGATCAGGCGACGGATCCGCAGGTAAATGTGCGTTTCGGCTGCTATCTTTATTCTTATCTGCTGGAAAAATTCGGCAGTGAGGAACTGGCCATTGCCGCCTATCACGCCGGCATCGGCAGTGTGCAGAAGTGGCTGGCAGACGAAAAGTATTCCGCTGACGGAAAAAGTCTGCATACCATACCGTTTCCCTCGACGGATAAATATGTCAAGAATGTCATAAAAACAAAAAATATATATCACGAACTTTACCATGGAAAGGATGGATAAAATATGGCAAAGGAACAATCACAGGCCGAGCTTCTCAGTGAAAAGCTCTCGGCAAAAAATGAACATTTCTGCA
Source organism: Oscillospiraceae bacterium (assembly GCA_029013165.1). Lineage (GTDB taxonomy): Bacteria > Bacillota > Clostridia > Oscillospirales > Acutalibacteraceae > UBA6857. The sequence goes on from JAQXMV010000233.1 coordinate 8,639, forward strand.
AGGCGATGAGCGATGAGGAAGTGAAAAAAGCCGACGAATACTGCGAGGGCTATAAGGATTTCCTGCGCAGGGCAAAAACAGAAAGAGAATGTGTGGAATACATGATTGCCCGGGCGCAGTCTCAGGGCTTCACCGCCTATGACAGCAAAAAGCCCTATGCACCCGGCGACAGAGTCTATCTCAATAACAGGGGTAAGTCAGTCATTTTCGCCGTGATGGGCAAAAAAGGTGTTTCCGAGGGCGCACGCATCGTCGCCTCTCACATTGATTCTCCCCGTCTGGATCTCAAGCCCATGCCCCTTTATGAGGACAGCGAGCTGGGATATTTCAAGACCCATTATTACGGCGGCATCAAGAAATATCAGTGGGTCACCGTGCCTCTTTCTCTTCACGGCGTGGTTATCCGGGGCGACGGCGAGAGCGTGAAAGTCAATATCGGTGAGGATCCCGGTGATCCGCAGTTTGTCATCACGGATCTTCTGCCCCATCTGGATAAAGAGCAGGGCAAGCGCACGCTTTTAGAGGGAATCAAAGGAGAAGAACTGAATATCCTCATCGGTTCGAGACCCTTTAAGTCCGACTCCGGCAGTGATCTGGTGAAGCTGAACATCTTGAAGATTCTCAACGAAAAATACGGCATCGTTGAGAAAGATTTCATTTCCGCTGAACTGGAGCTGGTACCGGCTCTGCCGGTATCCGATATCGGCTTCGACAGAAGCCTCATCGGCGCCTACGGCCATGACGACAGAGTCTGCGCCTATCCGGCCTTTACGGCGGCCATGGCCAGCGAAGAACCGGAGCATACCGTGGTGGCGGTGCTCTCGGACAAGGAAGAGATCGGCAGCGACGGCAATACGGGCCTCAATTCCTCTTATCTGAAATATTTCATCTATGATCTTGCAGAGGCAGAGGGCCTCAGAGGCAGAGATGTTCTTTCCATGAGCGAGTGTCTTTCAGCCGATGTCAATGCCGGTTTTGATCCGACCTTCCCCTCGGTCCACGACAAGCTGAACTGCTGCAACCTGAACCACGGTGCCGTCATTACCAAATATACCGGCGCCAGGGGTAAGTCCGGCACCTCCGATGCCAGTGCGGAGTTTGTGGGCAAAATCCGCCGTATGCTCGACGCCGCCCATGTCTCCTGGCAGATCGGCGAGCTGGGCAAGGTCGATGAGGGCGGCGGCGGAACGGTGGCCATGTATATTGCCAACCTGAATGTTGATGTGGTCGATCTCGGCGTACCGGTTCTTTCCATGCACGCGCCTTATGAGATCGTGGCTAAGACCGATGTCTACAGCACCTACCGGGCCTGCTTCGAGTTTTTCCGTTCATAAGAGGCGCTTTTGACCGCGCAATGTATAAAGCCAAGGTGAAAATAGACGGATATTATGTAAATATTCAATAAAAATGCATAAAATCCCAAAAATATTCAAAATTATCCTTGACTTTTGCATAAAGTTGCGTATAATAAGCATAGTTTGAAAATCAAAGAAACGGAGATACAGAAACATGAAAGAGATCAAAAAAATTGTACTCGCCTATTCCGGCGGTCTGGATACTTCCATCATCATTCCCTGGCTCAAGGAGCATTATAATAACGCCGAGGTCATCGCGGTTTCCGCCGATGTCGGTCAGGGCACAGAGCTGGATGGTCTGGAAGAAAAGGCCATCGCCACCGGTGCTTCCAAGCTCTACATCGAGGATCTGAAAAAAGAATTCGTCGAGGATTATATCTATCCCACACTCAAGGCCGGAGCCGTATATGAGGGTTCCTATCTGCTGGGTACCTCCTTTGCCCGTCCGCTGATCGCCAAGAGAATCGTGGAGATCGCCAAGGCTGAGGGCGCCGACGCCATCTGCCACGGCTGCACCGGTAAGGGTAACGATCAGGTTCGTTTCGAGCTTGCCATCAAGGCTTTTGCTCCCGAGATGGAGATCATTGCTCCCTGGAGAACCTGGGAATTCAAGAGCCGTGAGGACGAAATCGAATACGCCATTGCGCATAATATCCCCCTGAAGATCACAAGGGAGACTAACTATTCCAAGGACAAGAACCTCTGGCATCTTTCCCATGAGGGACTGGATCTGGAAGATCCGGCCAACGAGCCCAAATATGAGGAGATCCTTGAAATGGGCGTTACGCCGGAGCAGGCTCCCGATAAGCCGACCTATGTGACCATCGGCTTTGAGAAGGGCGTTCCCACCACCCTCAATGGTGAAAAGGTTGACGCAGTGACCATGGTCACCAAGCTCAACGAAATCGGCGGCGCCAACGGTATCGGTATTGTTGACCTGCTGGAAAACCGTCTGGTGGGTATGAAATCAAGAGGTGTTTATGAGACGCCGGGCGGAACGATCCTCTATGCCGCACACAAGCAGCTGGAAACCCTCTGCCTTGACAGAGAGACCTCTCACCTCAAGGAGCAGCTGGCCGTGAAATTCGCAGAGCTGGTTTATTACGGTCAGTGGTTCACTCCCTGCAGAGAAGCACTTTCCGCTTTCGTTGACAAGACCCAGGAGACCGTCACCGGTGAAGTCAAGCTCAAGCTCTACAAGGGCAATATCATCGGCGCCGGCACCACTTCTCCCTATACGCTTTACAGCCCTGAAATGGCAACCTTCGACGAGGACGACTGCTACAATCAGGCTGACAGCGAGGGCTTCATCAATCTCTTCGGTCTGCCCATCAAGGTTAAGGCCATGCTCAGCAAGGATTGGGATATAAAATAAGGAAATCCGATAAACCGGGACTGTATTGACCGCAGTCCCGGTTTGTGATATAATCGGGGAAAATATAGGATTTTTTGATAACATTTCGTCGGGGGTGCGCTGAACGAAAAATGATGTCACAGCGACGCAAGGATTATCGATTGAAAGAATATGATTATTCGTCAGCGGGATCATATTTTATAACAATATGCGTAAAAAATCGCCAACCAATATTATGGAACCCCGTAGGGACGCGCAATGCGCGCCCCTACGGTTTCGACGGTGATCAACCAAATGAAAGGGTTTGTTACCAAAAAATCCGGGTTTTCGTTTTGGCAGAAATTGTTTTACGATCATATTATACGAAATGAAACGGAATACCGTGCAATCTGGCAATATATTGACATGAATCCGCAAAAATGGATTGAGGA
>JAQXMV010000234.1 GCA_029013165.1 Oscillospiraceae bacterium
TTTTTTGTGCTTTTCCGGTGACGCGGCGTACTGTTTTGACGAAAACATAAACCATGGGTGGGGTTAGCACCTAATTGAATCATTATCGGCAAGGTTGCCATAAGCCGACACGGCGAGCCGTGTCGCTGCCGCGGTGCAAACGATAGTTTTAGGTAAATTTGTTTGATTGATTTATATAGTGGTTTCTTTCAGGTTGCACCGCTCAAGCCGCGGGGGCTCATACTTTGTCAGGCGTGACAAAGTATGCAAAACACTTCCCAGTGCCTGTCGATCGCTCCGGGGTATTTTCGCCGTGTACAGTCGGTGGAATGATTTCTCTTTGTTCCATTTAGGTGCGTTGTGCTGATTATTACGCTACCTTTCATCGGCGAAAATACAGTCGCTCTGCGCGGTTCAACGACAGCCGGGTGTTTTATGTTGTGCCATTTTGGCACCTTTGTTCTTTCGGAGACGAGGGGGCCCACCGCTTCGCACCCCTCGTCTTGTTGGCGATTTTTGAGAGGTGTGCGAGGGTAGATATCCGGTTCCTTGCGGACACGGCAAGCCGTGTCCCTACGAGGTGCAGTCGATCTCATTATGACAGATCTTTTACCCAAATGAATGCACCCCTCCGAGAGGAGAGGTGCAAGATAGTTTACTCTTGATTATGCGGCAGGCTCAACGGTGCCGAAGCCCTTTAAGAGAAGCAGGAAATACTGAATGTAATACACGATCTTCTCATAAAGTGCCTTGAAAAAGTCGGTGAGGGATGTGGGAATAATATCGCTGATCACATCTTCAACGCCTTCCATGGGCTTTTCGGTGAACTGGGCATAGAAAGTGATGGTTTTCAGTGCGCTTTCGCCTTCCTTAACGGTGGCCTTGGGCAGTGAACCCTCTTCGTAGATGTTTTTGTCATCACTGGATTCCCAACCGTAGAACTCGTACTTGATGTATGTTTCCTTGCCGTCCTTGTCGGTGATGGTCTCACTGTCCTTGGTGGGGGTCTTGGGTGCGTACTGGTTCAGATCCTCACCGGGAGCAACCATTACTTTCTTGACCTCTTCGCCGTTGACAACAAATCTGACGGTGATGGACTTCACAGGCTCTGCGGCAAAGGCCAGAACACTGAAAGCAGAGAAAAGCATCAGAACGCAGAGAACAACGGATAATACTTTTTTCATGGGATTTACCTCCTTTGTTTTTAACTGATTAATCAGTCTATACTTCAATTCTATGTCATAGAAAACAATTTGTCAAGAATTTCAAGGGATTGTTCACAAATTTCACATTGGAATGTGCTTTCGTGCCGAAAAATCAGCCCATCTGGCGAATGTCCCGGCCGCAGAAGAAAAGAGGCTTGCTGCTGCCCATAATCCGGGAAGCCAGACGCTGGGAATATTTCTCCTCCAGTTCGTCGGGCTCGAGGTTGCTGCTGATGATGATGGGCAGACTACGCAGGATTCTCGTGTTGACGATGCTGTGCAGCTCCGCCACGGTGAACTGTGTGCTGAATTCCACACCCAGGTCGTCGATGATCAGCAGATCGCAGGAGAGCAGATCCTCCTTGATGCTGTCCTCACGGCCGGCTCTGCCGAAGTGTTCCGCCTCCAGGGCGTCCATGATGTTCTGCACGCTGTCATAATAGACATCGAAGCCTCTGTCAATGACGGCGTTGGCAATGGCCAGGGACAGATGGGTTTTGCCAAGGCCTGTTTTGCCGAAGAAATAAAGAGACTCACTGCCCCGGGAAAAATTTCTGGCATAATCGACGCAGATGCGCTTGATCTTGCCCATGTGCTCACGCTGGCTGATGCCGGTGTTGCTGTCGGTGATTTCCGGATACTTCGAGAGCTGAAAGGTGTCAAAGGTGCATTTTTTCAGCATGGAGCGTGAAGCCAGCTCCTCCCTTGCCACTTCCCGGATCAGCTTCTGATAGCAGGAGCAGTAGCAGCTCTCATGAAATCCCGTGTCGCGGCACAGGGGACAGGTGTATTCCGTCTCGAGATAATCCTCCGGCAGACCGACGCTTTTGAGCAGATCGCGGCGCTGCTGTTGGGCGGAAAGATTGGCATTTTTCAGCTTTTCGATGAAAGCAACGGCGTCGCCGCCCATGCCGACGGCCTTGACGGCGTCAGCGCCCTGAGAGGCCATCAGCCTTTCGATCTCACCGATCTGCGGACAGAGGCGCAGGGCTTCTTCGTGGCGCTGTTCCTGCTCTCTTTCGGCTTTCTGCCGCCGGGCAGAGAGAATATCCTTGGCTTTCAGGTATACGCTTTTTTTATAGGCCATGGCTCAGACCTCCTTTATTATTCCGGGTTATAGGCTTTCTTTTTGTAGGATTCCAGATCATAGGAGGCTTCGCCCTCCAGCAGACGCGGCTGTTTTTTCGACCCGGATTTAGACGGATTTTTGGCCGGCTGACGCAGGCTCTTTTGCTTTTCCCAGTCGGCTCTTTCCCGCTGGATATCCATGGGCGTTTTCACGCCCTTTTCGTGCCAGCTTCTGATGATCTTGTCCATATAGGGCATACTCATTTTGCCCGTTCTGTCCACGGATTCCTCATAGGCATAATAGATGATGTCCTCGCCGTAGCCGTATTCCTTGACCCAGGCGGTGAGATAGCGTCTCTGCTTTTCCGTGGGGGTTCGGTTAGCGATGTCCGTCAGGGAGCGCAGCTTGTTCCAGACCTCGTTGACGGCGTTGTGCTCCTCGATATACTGCATGGCGCCCTCTAAAGTGTCGATGCCCAGCTCGCTCCAGAGTCTGCCGATCTTCCCGATGGAGGAATAGCCGGTTTTTTTCTGAGAAACGCTGTATTCCACCGCCATGAGAATGACCTCAAAGGGAAGACCGTAGCTGTCGTGCATCATGATGAGCACCGACTGACCGTCATAGCCGATGGTTTTGCCCAGGGTGACCTGTGCCTCCTGGAAGAGACTGGAAAATTCTTTACACTCCTCCAGTCTTTTGGCGATCTGTTCGTGGCTGGGACGGGAAATAGGCAGCTCTGCCGGAAGCGGTTTTTTCGGGATATCGGCCGCCGCGGGCGGCTCCTGCCGGGCTACCATTTGCAGAGGATTGGGGATCGGCGCCGGGGTCGCCGGCTGCGGCACGGCCGGCTGCGCCTGAAAGGCGCTCCCCTGCAGAGAGGGAAGTGACTCACTGCCTTTTTCTCGCAGAAGTCCGCGCTCGAACCAGAAGATCATGGCGTCGCTGACATCGGCTTTGTCCGCACAGAGGGCGGCGGCGATCTCCTCGCAGGAGGGACTGTCGCCGCGGCGGAGCATGAAAAGCAGCACCTTGAGCTGCAGTGCGCTGGCAAGGCGAATGTTTTCGTCCACAACTGCCGCCGGGACGGCAAAAATATTTCGGTAGGCTGCGGGGTTAATTTCAAAATCCATGTTGTTTGCCTTTCGCTGGGATAGGGGCAAAGAAACCGCACTGCCGCAGGTGAGACAGGCGGTTTTTGCCGAAAATCGGGATCAGTATTTGCCCAGGTATTTGTCGATTTCCCACTGGGAAACGCGGGTGCTGTATTCGCGCCACTCTTCTTCCTTGGCTTCGATGTATTTGGTGTAGACATGATTGCCGACGGCCTCTCTGGCGAAGTCGCTTCTGCGGAATTCGTCAATGGCCTCCTTGAGGGTCTTGGGCAGGGAGGCGATGCCCTGCTCCTCTCTCTGCTTGGCCGTGAGAGTGAAGATGTTGGAGTCCTTTGAGGGCGGCGGCGTCATTTTCTTTTCAATGCCGTCGAGACCTGCCATGAGGATTGCGGCCATGACCAGATAGGGGTTGGCCGTGGGGTCGGGATTTCTCAGCTCGACGCGGGTGCCGGTGCCTCTGGCCGTGGGAATCCGCACCAGCGGACTTCTGTTTTTGGCCGACCAGGCGATGTAAACGGGGGCCTCATAGCCGGGAACCAGACGCTTATAGGAATTGACGATGGGATTGGTCAGCAGGGTGATGGATCGGATGTGATGCATCACGCCGGCGATGAAATGATAGGCGATTTCGCTCAGACCAGCGGCGTCGGCGCTGTCACAGAAAGCGTTTTTGCCGTCGCGGAACAGAGAGAGATTGATGTGCATACCGGAGCCGCA
>JAQXMV010000235.1 GCA_029013165.1 Oscillospiraceae bacterium
AAGGACACCCGGCGTTCTTGGAGCGCCGGGTGTAGCGTGTCGAAAAAGTATTTTTCGACACGCTGAAGACTGCCGAGAAATGATGGCCGATGCCGTTTTTTTCGAGCGATAGGTGTACATAGGTACTCCAAGCGAGAAAAAACGGCAAGCATAGTGATTTTTAGCGACATGGTTCGACACCATGTCGCTGAAAGGATAAGGTTAGTTGATAGTTTATAGAGATCTTTTCTGTAATATATCACTATGCGTTCGGGCGCATTTGTCGACAGTCTGACCCGGCGTTCTCAGAACGCCGGGTCTTGCTTTGTTGTTATCCTGCCAGCATACCGTGGTATCTTCCCATCCAGTAGGGCAGTGTGTAGGTGGTGGAGCCCTCCATCATGTCCGGATCGTAGCTGTCGTTCAGGTCATAGGTGGAGCCGTTGTATTTGTGCAGAGATCTCTCATCAAAGGCGGCAACCTTAAATTCGATCTTGCTCATGCCGATGATCATGCCGAGAATCTTCAGCACCTTGTTGTTGGAGTAGAAGAAAGGCGGCGTGTAAACATTGGGGTCAAAGCTCAGATCTCTTGTGCCGTCGATGCCCACATCGTCTAAGGTGAATTCGTCGATGTCGTCTCTGTTTTCGCTGGAAGCACAGTAGCGCCTGGTGTCAATGGGATGGCGCGACAGCGCCCATGAGGCAGTCTCGAGAATGTTATTGCCGTAATAGTCCTTGATCTCCTTGTCAGGATAGGCCAGCTGATAGATGTAGTACCACAGGGGATTTTCGCTGTACTTGATGGAGAACCACCAGTCGTCGATTCCCTCACGGTAATAGGCGAGATATTCCTCGTTGTCCTCCAGCTGGAAGAGGAGATAATAGGCCAGCATGGCCATTTCTTCGTCGGAGTAGTTGAGAATCATGCGGTAAAGAGTGCCGAAAGTCTCGGTACCGACAAGAGGACGGAGAATGAAGCCGAGTATGCCGGAAGCACTGTTGGCGAACTCCAGAATCGCCATGTCATAGCGCTCTAATTCCTGGGCGCAGACCTTGGCATATTCATACTGGGGATCAAAGGCCGCCATTTCGTATTCGTCCTGCCATTTCTGGTTGCCGGTCACATAAGCCGCCAGCTTGAAAGCGCAGAGAACAACGGCTGCATTCAGCGGTGCACCGCCGAGGATCTGTCCGTTGTGGAAGTGGGTCCGGGAGAATTTGCCCCAAGTGGTGGGTTGACCGGAACCGTCGACGAGACAATAGCTGTTGTCGCTGATATGCTGGGCAAATTTATCCATGGTGTTGGCGATGAGGTCGCCGAGCTCTTTATCCTCGGTGCCGAGAATGTCATAGGCCAGCTTGTAAAGGAAAAGATGACCGATAATCTCATCGGAGCTGGTGTCGCCCTTATAGATGATGTCGCTGATATCATATTCGGAGCCGATCAGGTCATTCCACAGTCTCTCGGGGATTTCGCCTGTGGCGTCGATGGCCTTGCCGCGGATGTTTTCTCCGTGGAGCAGGAAGTCCGTGCCGTCTTTGTTCACCTTTTCAGAAATGCCGATGGCGGTACCGTTGCCCTCATGGCTCCAGTAGGCATAGCCGTCAAGACCCTCTCGGTCATTTGCTTTTTCCTCTTTGAAGGAGTAGGTTCTTGCCCAGAAGCCCTCAAGCAGCCGGTCTCTCTTTTCAAATTCCACACTGCCGTCGGCGGTGGTGGTGTCCACCCAGTCCTGAGGCTGACAGAGTGCAAGGTTATCCTTGTCCTGAACATAAGAGGTGACGCCGAAGCGCAAATATTTCGAGCTCATCTGCTCAAACATACGGGCCGGGCTGTAGAAAGGTACATACTGGGAATAATCGCCGCCCTTGATGAGGGCTTCGTTGGTGTAATATTTACCGGTGTTCAGGTCGGTGATGGAGCCGTTTCTCTGGGCTCTGACATTGCTCTCGATGGTTCCCTGACGCATGGAAATATAGGTCAGGAGCACAACGGCCTCCGTGGCGATGGTGGCGGTTTTTCTCGCCGCCTCGATCTCCGCCTCAGTGGCGGTGGGATCTTCTTTCACCACGGCGTAGCGCATGAGCTCGCCGGCGGCATACATGGAGGTCCACAGACCATCATTGTCCGTCTCGCTAGGCACCCACTCGCCGTCGGTGAGATAGGCCTCGGATACCATTCCGCGGCGGGAAACATATTTCTGTGTGTTATCGCTCATCTGAACAGCTTTTTCGCTTGCGCTGAGGGCGATCATTTCGATGTGGGTGAAGCCCTCTTTCATGACCGTCCAGATGCCGTTCTTACCGTCGGCAAAAATGGCAAGGACTTTTCCCTCGGTGGTGTCATTGTCATAAAAATAACGGTCGCCCATGAAGCGCTGGAGAATATCTCTTTCGTTTGCGGCGTTCTCGTCAGTGCGCAGTACGCCGTATTCGGTGATTTCCCACTTGGCGCCGTCGGCGGTGACAGCGGTCTGCGCTTCGGCGTAGCTCTTCTCGTCATAATACTGCTCGGGCACCTGTTTGGAGCCGTAAGCGTAACGGGTGACGAGCTTTTGCAGGTTGGTTCCCTCGGCAACGGCTTCGCCGCTGAAATCTACCTTAGTGGTTTTGGTGTCGAATTTTGTCGGTTCGTTGACGATGGTCAGTTTGACGCTGTCAGTGTAGCCGTCAGCGTTCTGTGCCGTGATCACGGCTTCGCCGGCTTTCAGGGCGGTGACGCGGCCGAAACGGTCAACGCTTGCCACATCGGCAGGCTCTGCTGTCCATTCGGCGCAGTTGCTGGTGTTCAGCGCCGCCAGATCCACGCTGCGGCTGTCTCCGACGGTCAGCTCCCAGTTCTCCGGGACGATCAGGCGAAGAACAGCATCCTTTTTGCCGAAAGCGGCTCCGGTCGGAACGAAGAGGCTCGCCGCCATCAAAAGGGCGAGGAACAGGGCAATAACTTTCTTCATAAATTCACTCCTCAAATATGAATAATTTTGGTGGAGTTGACAAACATTTGTCAACAATTCGCCGCATACATGATAACATTGCAACACTTTTTCGTCAATGAGTTAATTTTTAACAATATATTAAAATATGTTAATTTTTTTCTCTGACTGTTGCAGAGAAAAAGTATGGAGGGCTCAGCAGTCGATTCTTGACAAGAAGCTGAAAAAACTTGTATAATCATAAAAAATGCAAGGAGAAATGTAGGATGAAGAATCAAAAGGAAACGAGAGGCAAATGGATTGAAAGAGCCTGCATGGTTCAGGTTGAGCTGGAGTCACTGTCAGCGGATATAGAAATGTATACAAATGATATACCGGAATGTTCTGACAGCCGGAATCGCGAAGACGCCATCGACAGGCTGAACGAAGCAAAGGAAGCCCTCGAAGAAGCTGTCGAAACCATCGAGGAAGCAATGGAAAATATAGAAGAAGCCATGGAGACAGACGAGGAGGAGTAAACTTTTTCGTCCTGTTGACCTAAGGAAACGGCAGGAGAACCGAAAGACGCCGACCCCGCACCGAGCCGCCTGTGGCGGCTCGGCAACACGGAAAAAACCTCACCCTTTCCGTATGCTAAGGGTG
>JAQXMV010000236.1 GCA_029013165.1 Oscillospiraceae bacterium
CGTAGCAGTTTTACTTGTGTTGAAGGTGATGCTTCCGCTTTTTCATCAAGTATGAGGGTTCCAGAGGAGGCAGCGTCGATAAAACCAACCCTGTCTGATGGATACATCGACCTCGGCGGGATACCACATAAACTCGTCGAATTGACTTAAAAATTCCCGTGAACCCATATCGGGCAGCATGACATCCTGACAACGCTTTTGAAAGGCTTTCATATCATCGTCCGTCTGACAGTTGGCGGCAAAATTTTGTTGGTCATACTGAAATTTGGGAACCACATTCCACTCGCTTTCGCGGGTTTTACCGCTTTCGTTGCCTATCCAGCGAACATCGGGCGCACAGCCTGACATAACAATATCGGGTTGAAGCTCGAGAGCAGTATTCCAAATGCGTTCAAAATCATATTCTTGCACAGGCTGACCATCTGCCTTTGCTCCACAGGCGCCGTCAAGCCAAAGCATAAAAATATCACCGTAATTCGTGAGAAGCTCTGTCAGCTGTTTTATGTAAAAATCATTGTACTGCGATGTACCGTAGCATTTGGCATTTCTGTCCCACGGAGAAAGGTACACACCGAATTTAAGACCGTATTTTTTACAGCTCTCGGAAACCTCCCGGACAACATCACCCTTTCCGTTTTTATAGGGACTGTTTTTCACGGAATGATCCGTTGTTTCCGTTGGCCAAAGACAAAAGCCGTCGTGGTGCTTACAGGTGAGGATTACACCTTTCATTCCTGCCTCTGCAATCGCCTTGCACCACTGGTCAGTGTCCTGCTTTCTCGGGTTAAAAACACGCTCGTCCTCTTTGCCGTTTCCCCACTCGCGATTGGTAAAGGTATTCACTCCGTAATGAATAAACGCATAGTATTTCATTTCCTGAATGATCAGTTGACGGCGGTTAGGCACGATGCTCGTGTATATGTCAAGTCTTTCGTCTTTCACTGATTTCACTCCGTTTCTTTGCTATTGACAACCTCTTTACATACCGATGGTAATGATTTCAAAAGGCTTATACTCGATCACATCGGTTTCATAGAGTTCTTCTTCCAGCATGTTGAGTATTTTCACCCTTCTGTCAAGCTGAATTCGACCTCTTGCGCCGTCCTGCTCCGAAAGCCGAATAACCGTGAAGTCACCGTTTTCACTTTTCTTTGCCGCCTGTAAATAAAGCGGTTCAAAGGTCGGGAAATCCCACTTGACATCGGCTTTCACAAGCGGAACATTATATTGGAAAGCCAGCATATTGATCTTAGCGCTGACAGCGTCGCCGCCGTGAGGAACAATCATATAGCAGAAATTGTGTTTTCCCATATCGGAGATAACATCGGGGCGAATGGTTGCGCGAAGGAGCGACAAGCTGATGATGTTTTTATCAAAGCCGGCGCCGTACTTTCCATCGTTAATAATGGCAACACCGCCGCCCGTTTCGGAAATATCGCACCATTTATGATGACAACATTCAAAACGGGCTTGCTGCCAGGAGGTGTTCCGGTGCGTTTCCCGTTCAATATAGCCCGCCGAAGTATCGCAAAGAACCTTTCTTGAAAGCACGCCGCAGGAAAACTCTGCCTTGGCAAGCTTGTGCTTTTCGTGCCAGTCAACGATGTTTTCCACCTCAATGCCGCGGCTTCTTCTGAATAACCGGATCATCATTTTCCATGTGGTTTTTTCGGTCTTCAGAACGGTTTCAAAAACGGCACATTCGTTATCGGCACTGACAAAGGAAAGTGGCTTTTGGATCTCAAGGTTAATTTGCTTATCTTTGTAGTTGGGCAGAATATCCCAGGCGTCATAATTGCCCGGTGTATCCGTATAAATCTTTAGCTTATTGAAGTCTCCGTCTACCCACTCCCGACCCAGCTCTTTATCATAAAGGGAAGCAAAGGAGCCGTCGGGATGGAAGCGGATTATATAATAAGGCGTTTCGGTTTCTTCTCCCGTTTTTATCCATTCGCCGCTGAAGCTGTCGGATTTTGCCTGACCGCAGGAAAGGGCAGGAATATCAGGCACCGTGAAAAATCCTCTTTTGCCGTACCGTTCACTGGTGCCGTTTTCATCTTCGATAAATGTCAGAGCATCACGGGTAAAGTTCAGCGTGTTAAAGTAGCTTTCACCGGTTGCGATGATAGCGTCAAGCTCTTTTTCGATTTCCTCATAGTCCGCCATGGCGTCTTCATAAACCGGATGAATATGGGAGCCCGGCAGGATATCGTGAAACTGATTGACCAGAAGCTTTTTATAAAGAGTGGTTGTTTTTTCTGTGTTGTTTTCTTTGCGCATCAGAGAGAGCATTTCAGCTGTGCGCAGCTTGAATTCCAGGCGACGATTGGTTCTTTTCAGTTCACTTTTTGTCGTGAAAGTACCCCGGTGCATTTCAAGATATAATTCACCGTCCCAGGTTGCAAGATTCTTGTTGTTTTTCAGGTTTCTTTCGAGGAATTCGCTGCCGCCTATATGTTCGCATTTGGGCATAACCGACAGTTTGTCAAAACGGTGCATCAGCTCAATCATTTCTTCGGTGCAGCCGGAGCCGCCGTCACCATAGCCGAACATATTCATTGTCTGGCCGCCGTCGTCTTTGTCTATATAGGCTTCCCAATTCTCCTGAATCTGCGACGGCATATTCCATGTGATGAAATGCGTCGGAGGCACGCAGGCATAAACCTCACTGCCGTCGATTCCCCTCCATATAAAGTTATTATGGGGAAAACGGTTGGTGTCGTTCCATGTTGACATCTTGTTGGAAACAAAATAGTCCACGCCGCTTTTTCTCAGAATCTGCGGCAGAATCCATGAATTGCCGAAAACATCGGGCAGCCAGGCATTGTTGACGGTTTTTCCGAACATACGCTTATAGGTCAGCTGTCCGTAAAGGCACTGACGGATCAGCGATTCCGCCGAGGGAATATTGCAATCCGGCTCGACATACATCGCGCCGACAGGCTCAAACTGACCCTTTGCCACCTTTTGCTTCAGCTCATCAAAAACATCGGGATAGTATTTTTCAAGGGTTTCATAAACATAAGGCTGGGTATGGGTATACTTAAAGTCGGGATATTGATCCATCAGGCGAAGCTGAATCAGCACGGTACGAAGATTTTTCTGAACCGAGTGAATTCTTCTCCAATAATAAGCAATATCAAGATGAGAGTGGGCAATAAGGGCGACATCGCCGCTACCTTTATAGTTATCGTTTGCATAGATCACTTCATCAACATATCTTTTCGCTTCGCTAATACCGGCAAGCTCTTCGCTGTCGAAGTCGATCAGGTTCATGGCATTGTTCAGCTCTTTATTGAGGAATGCCCGGTAATCTTCGTTAAAAAGCTCCGATTTGGCAATATCCAAAAGCAGTTCAAAATCCCACACAAGATCCTGCACCGCATGATTTACTGTACAGATATAGGCCCCCTCAAAAATCTGGCGGCAGCCTCTTACGGAAAGGGATTCGGGATTTCTTTCGTCGTCCGGCTTGGAACGGTTATAGCCCATCATTTCAAAATGCAGGGTTTCTTTGTCGTCGATATAAGGAGAAAGCAGCATTCTTTCTCTGTTGGGGTCAACGCCGCCTATGTATTTTCCGTTGACTTTCACGCAGATTTCCGCAGCTGTTTTCAGGGAAAACCACAGCTCTCTGCCCTGCATTTCTTTCGGGATATTGACATCTGCCCGCAGAAAAGCGGTGCCGTCGGGAGTGAAATACATGTCTCCTTTTTTCAGCGGACGATAGCCGTCGCTGTAATAGTCGAACTGCATTTCAGCCCTTTGGCGCGCGTCTCTGATTTCCAGATTTTCGATTTCCCATTTTGACGAGTAAATATGCCTTTTCAGCCAGCCGAAACGCAAATCCGTCCATTCCTCGGGGCGCATGGAGCGCCTTACAACCTTAATATGTGCCATTTTTACGCCCCCTTAAACATCTTGAAAATATGGCTTTTTGCGAATCGCGCAAAGCTGCACATCGAGTTTCAGATCACGCCTGATCTCTTCTTCAATCCACTCGGTACAGCGGTGAAGAATGAGACATTTGGAACATTCTCCCCGAAAAATAACCGTCAGGATCCCCTCTTGAAAGGAAACAAATTCGATCCAGCCGCCGTCACCCTGTAGTTTCGGTGCCAAAACATTTTCAACATATTGACATATCTTTTCTTCCATGGTGCGCCTCACTTTATAATGCTGTCAATTTTTGCTTTTATCTCATCAAAGCGCTGCTGCGCTTTTTCTTTTGACGGATCCTGAATGGAATAGTAAACCTTGATCTTCGGCTCGGTGCCCGAGGGTCTCACCGCAAGCCATGAACTGTCAAGAAAGATAAAGCGAAGCACATTTTCTTTCGGCAAATCGCCGACGCCGCAGCTGTAATCAACAACCTCTTTAACAGAGCTGAACATCTTTTTGCCGTTCTCTCTGAAATAGACCATGAGCTGCGCAATTCTTTCTGCGCCGTCCTTGCCTTTGAGAACAAAGCTGTCGAGGTGATCGAGGAAATAACCGTATTGACTGTAAAGATCTTCCAGCCCATCAATCAGTGTTTTGCCCTGATTTTTATACCAGGCCGCCATCTGACAAATCAGCATCGAGGAGACCACTGCGTCCTTATCCCGGGCATGGGTGCCGACAAGATAGCCATAGGACTCTTCATAGCCGATCACAAATTCTCGGTTGCCGGTTGCTTCAAACTGATTGATTTTATCGCCGATATACTTAAAGCCCGTGAGTGTTTCTTCAATATTCAAGCCGAAAACTCGTCCGATATTGGCTCCAAGCTCCGAGGTGACGATGGTTTTTATCAGGGTGGATTTTTCGTTCAGACTTTCCTTTTTCATTGTCAGCACAAAGTTCACCAAAAGTGCGCCGGTCTGGTTGCCTGTGAAAAGAACATAGCCGTCCTTTCCTTTAACCGCAATGCCGACCCGGTCGCAGTCGGGATCGGTGCCGAGGACAAGGTCAGCGTCAATTGTCTTTGCCTTTTCAATGGCAATATTCAGCGCGTCCTTTTCTTCGGGGTTGGGACTTCTGACGGTGGAAAAGTTTCCGTCGGGCATCTCCTGATCTTTCACAACGGTGACATCCATGTTTTCAAGCACCGCGCGGACAGGAATATTACCGGTACCGTGAAGCGGCGTATAAACAATTTTCAGGTCTGACTTTTCCTCATAAAGCGACTGCTTTTTCACCTCATCAAGAAAAGCGGAAAGGACATCCCGGCCGATATAGGTAATGTTTTCATCGGAGTCGGAGAACGGTATCTCAGAAAAATCCGTAATGCGGTTAATATAGCCGATGGCATTTTGTGCGTCCTCGTTGCAAAACTGACAGCCCTTGCTGTCATATACCTTATAGCCGTTATACTCTTTCGGATTATGAGAAGCGGTGATCATAACACCTGCCGTGCAAGAGAGGTATTTCGTTGCAAAAGAAAGTACGGGCACGGGAACGAGAGCGTCAAAAAGATATACCGCAAAGCCGCAGGAGACAAAAATTCCCGCCGCGGTTTTCGCAAAAAAGGCAGAATTGTTTCTGGAATCGTACGCAAGCACAACGCTTAAGTTTTTGCTTTCTTTGGACTTCAGATAATTGGCAAGGCCGTATGTGGCCTTGCCCACGGTGTACCGATTCATTCTGTTTGAGCCGGCGCCCATAATGCCGCGCAAGCCGCCGGTACCGAAGGCAAGTTCTTTATAAAATCGGTCTTCAATTTCTTTTTCGTCAGTGATAGCAAGAAGTTCATTCCTGGTGTCTTTGTCAAAGGTAAGCCATTGCTGATATTTTTCTTTATATGTCATTGCTGTCTCCTCAAATCATCAAAAGATGAGTAAATTATACCATGTTTAGCGGTTTAAAGCAATATATCCGATTAAATATTCTTATTCAATATTCTTTGTGACAAAATCCCTCAAAAAAAGACTGCAGGCCGAAGCCTGCAGTAGATGATCGATTCACTTTCCGTTGCTCTCACAGCTGATCAACATATTCACGGATATAGCCAAGAGCCGTATAAGCGTGGGTGGGCTTAAAAAACATGTGTCCGCCGCCGTCAATAATTCGCAGCTCCGCCTGTGCTCCTGCCTGGTTATAAACCTCCACTGCTCGCTGAGAATAGGACAGATCAACAATATTATCCTGATTGCCGTGAATAATCAGCACTTGACCCGTATATCCGCCAATGATCTCATAGGGATCCATCTCCACGACATCTGTCACATACCGGCGGCCAAGTTTCATCGGACCGCACCAGAAGGTTTCTGGAACATTCTGCGGATCAAATTTGGCAAACATCATCTGGCCACTTCTGGCATCATCGGGAATACACAGAGCAGGATACAAAAGGATCAGAGCGTCCACCTCCTGCCGAAGTTCAGCTGCTGTCAAAGCAGAAACAAATCCTCCCTGACTGCAGCCCAAGAGAATTAACTCCTCGGGATCCGTGAAATCCTGAGCTTTTGCATAGGCAATCACCGCCTTGAGATCCTCGGTTTCAGTGATAGCGGACATATCCGTGCTGCTGCCCTCACTGCTTCCCACCAGGGTTCCGCCGCAAAAATCAAAACAAAATGCGGCATAACCCATTTTCGCAAGATTCTGAGCATGAATTTGAGAAAACAACTGATTAGCCATGAACCCATGACTGATCACAGCGATCGGACAGTCCGTTTTGCCTTCCGGCAGAAAAACCGTACCCCTGATCGTCAAACCGTCACGCTCACATGAAAACTCTTCCCGGTCAATGGAACACAGCGAGTTGATTTCCTGAGAAAGACTGATATCCCCGAAGCGTTGGTTTTCACTGCAAGCCACCGTTCCGAAAAGATTGATCAACACCGTGACAACAGACATAATAAAAGCAGATATTTTTATAATCATAACGATTCCCCTTTTCATCATTTATCCTATTGTATCATTTCCGGTTCAATCATGTCAACCTTTTTTTTGCCACAACAGATTATAATGAGTACAGGTTTTTATTCATTATATTCGGCCTGCAAAAATGTTTGAATCTTGACAGCGTGATTACGAATAGGAATAGGGTATTAAATTTCTTCAGACGAACCACTGTTCTTTTCCGACCCACCAAAATCTCAAGATCCGATGAGTGCCTGAGCAGCATCATAAACTCCCGGCAGACTCCGCAAGGCGGCAAAACCTGACTCTTTTTATCCACAGCCACCACCATTTTGATCTCAAACTCACCGTTCGTGATCATCGTTGAAAAGAAGATTATTTCACAGTTTGATTATTTTTCGATAATCCGTCAAGAATAACTGTGAGGGATGTCCGTATGAAGATTCAGGTCAATGTCTTTCTCGGCGACTGTCTTATCGACTCATCCGATCTTCACAATTTGACCATACGAAGCGACACAATAGACCGAATTATCAATGATATTACCGATAACAGAGTCAAAGAGATCAATGACGGTAAGGCATCGTAACAAAAGCAGCAGTGCGGAGATTCCGCACTGCTCAGACTGTCGATAAATGCGCCCGAGCGCATAGTGATGTATATCAAAAAATAATCAGGATAAAATAATGAGTCTGCTTTCAATATCATTTCAGGGACATGGTATCGAACCATGTCCCTGAAAATCACTATGCTTGCCGTTTTTTCTCGCTTGGAGTACCTATGTAC
>JAQXMV010000237.1 GCA_029013165.1 Oscillospiraceae bacterium
AAAATAAATTCATAATCAATATGTATCACACAGGCAAGCAAAGAGTTTGCCTGTGTGATTTTTAAACCATACTCAGAAAATCGTGTCTGACGGTATAAAAAATCACCCTCCGTGAGGAGGGTGACATAGATGAAATGATCAGTTATACCAGTTTGAGCTTATACATAACATGAGCGCCGAGCATGGAAAGTACGGCTCCGATGATGATCAGTGTGCCTACGGGCAGAGATCCGGCGAAGACAAGAATGAGGGAAATCGCGGCAATGGGGAAAATGGTGATTTTCCAGTGCTTGATAAAGTAAGTGGCAGCCAGAGAACCGAAAATCGTGTAGGTAACCTGCTTGAAAGCAGGGGACAGCGCGTCGCTCTTCATTGCCTGGGAGAAAGAAGGATTCAGGGCGAAGATGACAACAAAAACGGCGATGATCACCGTCGTGACGATCGTGGAGGCGGCAATGGCGATGGTAGTAATGACCTCGCCCTCCTCGGTGTTGGATTTGACATTGGCATTGTCCATGGCGCTCAGGGCGCAGGGCATTTTCAGATTCATGATATTGCCGGTGATAAAGGAAAGGTAGGTGCCTCCGGCGCCGAGCAGAGGAGCGTATGCGATAACTTCAAGGACGCCCGTGGGATAAAACATGGGGGCGATTTGACCGAGACCGGCAAGAACGACGCTTGCTTCAGGCCAGGTGTTGAGATGCAGACACATGAGGGTGGGAATCAGCAGAAAGAAAACGAGAGAGATCACGCAGGATATTCTTCCGCTGAAATGGATCGAATCCATGTAGCTTCTGTTTTTCTTTTCCATTTTTGCTTCTCCTTTCTTTTAATATCTCCACTCAATGGCGGCAAGCTCAGGCAGGAAACGATTGACAAGGACAACCACAACCATGGCCAGCACCATGCTCAGGGGCATGGCAAGGGCGTCAATCCAGTTTTTCTTCAGCTTTTTGTTTGCCAGAGTGAAGATCAGCATAAACACAACCGAGGAAACGATGGCCGTGACAGAAAGAACACCGGCACCGTCGCCGATGACAGGATTGGTGACAACACCTGTGGCTTCGTCAACCACCTTTTCGCCCACACCGGCAAGGCCTCGGCCGATAAAGGCAGAGATCAGGCCGATAAAAGCGGCAGAGGACATGAGATCGGTCCATTTGGCGTTCTTTGAGGCGACGCCGGAAACACTTTTCTGTATTTTTTTCAGAACAATGGGTACAAGGGCTATGGGAAGAATACTGCCGAGGGTCATAACCCAGGCGATGGCTGTGAATATCTTCGGATCCGTCACCTCGCTTGATATGCCGCCGACCAGTCCTGCGGCACCGATGGCCGCTTCAGCGGCCGGCACTTCATACTGAATGGCACCGATAACCGACAGGCGTATCCAGGGAAGCACATATCCAAGGGCAACGGACAGTGTGATGACCGTGACGGCGATTCCGATCGCCGGGGCGATGGAGAAAATGGCACTGGATGTGACGGTATTTTTCAGCTTTTCCGTGGTGATGCCGAGTTCCTTTCCTCGCTTCCAGGCTTTGCGCATGAAAAAAAGAGCCTGAATACACACGAAAATGACAACCGCAAGCGCAATCAGGTACATGAAGCCGTCTGATTTAAAGTCTGTGAACATTGTAATACCTCCGCTTTCAAATTATTATACAAATAATTGTATAATCACTACTTATATCATAACATCAGCAATAAGATTAGTCAATAAAAAGATTGGTAAAGTGATATTTTTTCTTTGAAAAAGACAGGATATATGATATAATTGCACTGTGTTATTTTTCGCCCTATTATCATATATTTTCAGTGGTGATCAATTATGTCAGTGGTGATCAATTATGAAAGATAACACTTCGCAAAAGAAAGAAAACAAAAAGACCAAGACCGATTATTTCACAAAACTCATGCTGCTGCAGAGCTTTCTGGCGGCGGTGATCTTTGCAATGTTTTTCTTCCTCAGCGCTGGTGACGGCAGTGATTTTCGTCGGGACTATGAAAAGTTTTCCTCATGGGAAATCTTTGATACCTTAGATGCCTTGGAAACCGTCAGAGAATATTTCTCTTCCAATGCTTCGTGGGCTGTTTTCGGCGATCAGGTTCTTTACAGTGAAAAAGAGGAATCGGTCACGGACGGTAGTGAGGAGACTTCGTCTGCTGCGGATGAAAGCGAGGCAAGCGAAACCACTGTCAGTCAGGAGAGAGATACCGATGATCAGTCAGATCAGACAGAGGAAGCAAAAGGTCAGGGTGGCGAGGATCTTCAGATTTATAAAGCCCAGGCAAATACCAGTTTTGCTCCTGTCAAGCTGACGGCTCCGATTTTGCTGCCGATCAAAAACGGCCGCTTTACCTCCGGTTTCGGCTACCGTATCAATCCCATCACCGGAAAGCTTTCCTTTCACACGGGGCTTGATATCGCCGCCGCAAGCGGCACCAATATCCGCGCTGTTCTGAACGGTACGGTGCTGAAAACAGGGGAGGACGAGAGAGCCGGAAAATATATTTTGCTGTCTCATTCTGACGGCCTGGTGACCTTTTATTGTCATTGCAGCGATATCCTTGCCGAAACAGGCGCTGTCATAAGGCAGGGGGAAACCCTGGCGAAGGTCGGCTCGACAGGCTGGTCAACCGGTCCTCATCTGCACTTTGAGGTCCGAAAAAACGGAATCCGATATAACCCGGCATGGCTTCTCGGTGACAGTTGATATTTTCGGCACGAGGCTTCAGTTAAACTTTTCATTTTTCCTGACTGTAACGCTGATGCTGCTTTTTTGCCGTCAGGAAGTCGTTTTGCTGTGCCTTTTATCCTCGATGCTTCATGAGATCGGTCATCTTCTGTTCATGATCGGATTTGGCCGTATCCCCACGCTGATATGCTTCGGCGCTTTCGGCGTGAGAATCGAAGCGGCATCCGGCACGGCGCTTTCCTACGGTCAAGAAGCATGGATCGCCATGGGTGGTATCGCTGTCAATGCTCTGCTTGCTCTTTGCGGCGGCATCTTTTATCGTGTTACTTGCAGTGTGTTTTCTCTGCAGTTTCTGCTGGTCAATGTCATGATAGCGGGCTTTAACATAATCCCCGTGGGAACTCTCGACTTTGCCAGAGCGATACGATGCTTTCTTCTGTGCCGCATGGAAGACGAAAAGGCTGAAAAATTACTGGATCGGATCTCATATATCAGCGTCAGCTTGCTTCTCGCTTTTGCCGTGATTTTCAGTGTTTTTGGTACTTTTAATCCCAGCCTTATTGCCGTGAGTCTATATTTACTTGTCATTACATTCAAAAAGAAATGGAGTTAAAATAAACATGATTAGCAAAGAAGTGGAAAAAATTTTACCTCTTGT